>JBIKPM010000141.1:0-5796 GCA_044357435.1 Flavobacterium sp.
TGAATCCCATTCTCTAATAAATACCTTTGTAAATCCTCTCTTTTTGGTGTTCGGATGACAAACAAGTGAAAAACATGATTAGATTGCTTTGCTTCGTCCCTCGCAACTTCTTGCAAAGACAGTGTTGGCAGTGTAATTTTATCGTTTTTTATTTCGGATAAATACCGTTTTGCAATAGCTATTCTTTTGTTATTGTCTTCATCTAAATGGGGTAATTTTACATTCAAGAACGCGGCTTGTAATTCGTCCAGTCTTGAATTTATGCCAATATAATCCGTATAATACTTCGTTTCGGATCCATAATTTCTCATGGATTGAATAATTTTAGCCAATTCGGTATCATTTGTCGTAACCGCCCCAGCATCTCCCAAAGCACCCAAGTTTTTCCCTGGATAAAAACTGAAAGCAGCTGCATTAGATAAATTCCCTGCTTTTCGAAAGCCTGAAAAAGCACCATGAGCTTGTGCGGCATCTTCTACAACAATCAAATTATTTTGAATTGCAATTTTGTTAATAATTTCCATTTCAGCTAATTGTCCATAGAGATGAACCACGAGAATTGCCTTGGTTTTGGAATTGATTTTTTCTGGAATCAATTCTGGATTGATATTGTATGTTTCTAATTTTGGTTCAACTAAAACAGGAATTAAATCCGCTTGCAAAATGGCTAGAATAGTGGCAATATAAGTATTGGCAGGAACAATTACCTCATCTCCTTTTTGCAATTTCCCTAATTGAATATATCCTTTAAAAATCAATACTAAAGCATCAAGCCCATTTCCTACACCGATGCAATATTTTGTATCACAATAGTTGGCAAAGTTGGCTTCAAAAATTGCCACTTCCTTTCCTAAAATATACCAACCGTTATCCAAAAACGTTTTCAATTTTTCTTGAAAAACAGGTTCGTAAATAGCATTTACTTTTTTTAAATCAAGAAAAGGTATCATACAATAACATTGTCAAGTTTAACATAATTAGCCGTTTCCACCTCATAAAAATCATGGCAAATAGTACTTGCGCCAAAACTTTCTTTCCAATAGGCCAACCCTTTATTCAGTTTTTTTCCTTGAGATTCATTAGAAATGCCAAAATCGAAAAATCGTTTTCCTTTATAAATATCGGTCAACAAATAATGATGTAAAAAATCAAGTCCCCCCAATTCATTCTTGTCTTCTTTCCCTGAAATATATTGGGAATGGGCGACATTCTCACTTTCAAAAATTGTGGTGCCAGCAACTATAATCCCTTGTTGATAGACATTAAATTGCCGAATATTTTTCGGAAACAAAGTTTTCAGTTTTGTGATTTCTTGCAAACTATGCACCGGTTTTGCTTGGTATCTCAAAGCTAAATTTGGAATTAATATTTCGTTCCAAAATTCTTGAAAATCATCCACTTCTTTTATTTCTAATTCATTAATCTTTCCCTTTTTAAAACCCTCTTTTCTTCCACTTGCTATTAAAAGTTTTTTAGACAAATCAATAACAGCCATCGAATCTCTTCGCACTAATCGGGCTTCCACCAAAAACAAAGCATAATTTAATTCTTCTGCAGGTTTAGAATGATAAATCGAAGGAATTGTTTTTAAATGTAATTTTTTAATTTTTTTTTCGTCCAAAAAAGATAAAATATGTTTGAAAATCTTAATAACTGTGGCTAACTTAATAATTTCATTATACACCAAACCTCCATAAGTCAATCCTTGGTGTGAGAAAATTTCATTCTCCACCCTATTTGCAGGTAAAATTGCAACCCATTTTCCTTTGTCCAATACAATTAAGGAATAGTCCTCGAATCGGTCTTTATGGTATTCCATAAAATCACGATGAAACAAAAAAGTTGCATTTTTGGCTTGTGCTACAAATGCATTCCATTTTTCATAATCGCTTTCCTGATATTTTTGGACAGAGTAGTTTTTCACTATTTGATTTTAACTTTGTGAAATTAAGCATTTTTTATTTATATCCTAAAGCCGACAAATACAATTAACAATCCAATGCAAAATAAACTACAAAACCTTTGTAACTTTGAGACCTTGTAACTTTTTTACGCTCAAAATGAAACAAATCACTTCGGTCCAAAATCCGTTCATAAAATCATTACTATTATTACAAGAGAAAACAAAAGCACGGAAACAGTCGGGAACTTTTTTAATAGAAGGCCAACGCGAAATTTCTTTGGCAATAAAAAGTGGTTTCGAAATTGTTACGGTTTTATTTTTGCCGGAATTAATTTCGGAAGTTGAAATATCCAATCTGACCAAGAAACCAATTGAATTAATAGAAATCTCGAAAGAAGTCTATCAAAAATTGGCCTATCGTGATACTACCGAAGGAATTTTGGCTGTGGCTAAAACTAAATCCTTGCAATTATCTGATTTAGAATTGTCTGAAAACCCATTAATTCTAGTTGCCGAAGCTCCCGAAAAGCCTGGAAATATTGGTGCACTCCTGCGAACCGCTGATGCCGCAAATCTGGATGCCGTGATTATTGCCAATCCAAAAAGTGATTTATTCAATCCAAATATCGTTCGATCCAGCGTTGGTTGTTTGTTTACAAATCAAATTGCTACGGGAACTTCAAATGAAATCATTGCTTTTCTAAAAGAAAGAAAAATCAATATTTACTGTGCCACTTTACAAAATTCGACTTCTTACCATACCCAAGATTATACAATTCCAACCGCTTTGATTGTTGGCACGGAAGCAACTGGCCTGACCAAAGAATGGCGAAACGCAGCCACACAAAACATCATTATCCCAATGCAAGGCGAAATCGATAGTATGAATGTTTCGGTTGCAGCAGCCATCTTAATTTTTGAAGCCAAAAGGCAGAGAGGGTTTTAAAATTGGGATTTATAAATTATAAAATTGTGCAATTGAAAACTAATTTCTATTTTTAGAAATTGAATTTCCCTTTTATGTTAGAAATAGATTTTGAAAAAGAAAATAAAGCAATCGCCCAAGAATACAAGGAGTTGCTTCGCATCAGTTATCAAACCTTAACTGCCGAAGATAAAAAACTGATTCGCAAAGCTTTTGATGTTGCCGTAGATGCCCACAAAGACCAACGAAGGAAATCAGGCGAAGCCTATATTTTCCATCCTATCGCTGTCGCAAAAATTGTTGCCTCAGAAATTGGTTTGGGTGCCACCGCAATTGCAGCGGCATTAATGCACGATGTTGTCGAAGACACTCCAATAACGGTTGAAGACATCGAAAGAATGTTCAATCCAAAAGTTGCCCAATTGGTAGAAGGATTAACAAAAATTTCGAAAGTTCAAAAGGAAATGAACGTATCGATGCAAGCAGAGAATTTTCGCAAAATGATTCTTACACTCAATGATGATGTTCGGGTAATCCTGATAAAAATAGCCGATAGATTGCATAATATGCAAACTATGGATTCAATGGAAGCCTCTAAACAAGTGAAACTTGCCTCAGAAACACTATACATTTATGCCCCGCTAGCGCACCGATTAGGCCTATATAAAATAAAAAATAAACTAGAAGATTTAGGTTTAAAGTATACTGAACCAGAAGTTTATAATGAAATTTTAAGTAAGATAAAGGAAACTAAAGAAGAACAAGATGCTTATATCGAGGACATTTCAGATGTTCTTAAAAAAGCATTAGATGCCGAAGGAATAGATTATATTATAAAAGGTCGTCCAAAATCGATTTATTCCATTAGAAGAAAAATGTTATCTCAAGGAGTTAGCTTCGATGAAGTATTTGACAAATTTGCCTTACGAATTGTATATAAATCAACCCCGCATGAGGAAAAATTCTTAGCTTGGAAAATATATTCAATTGTAACGGACCATTATAGACCAAGTCCAAGCCGACTACGCGATTGGATTTCATCACCAAAATCTACGGGTTATGAAGCCTTACACATAACAGTTATGGGACCTAAAGGGCGTTGGGTTGAAGTACAAGTGCGAAGCGAACGGATGGATGAAATTGCCGAAAAGGGATATGCCGCACATTACAAATATAAAAATGGAGATTCTGAAGAAGGTGGCTTAGATGCCTGGCTCAATTTACTGAAGGAAGCTTTAGAGAATTCAGAAACCAATGCAGTTGATTTTGTGGAAGATTTCAAGATGAACCTTTACTCAAAAGAAATCTATGTATTTACGCCGAAAGGAGAAATAAAATCATTGCCCAAAGGTGCTACTTCCTTGGACTTTGCTTTCAGCATTCACTCCGAAATAGGAATTAGAACGAGAGGTACGCGTGTCAACGGAAAGTTGGTTCCTTTAAATCACGAGTTAAAAAGTGGTGACCAAATTGAAATTATTACCTCGCAATATCAAAAACCAACTATCAACTGGCTTGATTACGTAACCACTTCTAGAGCAAAAAATAAAATAAAAAATGTTCTCAACGAAAACACCAAAAAAATTGCCGAGGAAGGAAAAGAAATACTGACTCGAAAATTAAAACATTTAAAAATTACCTTAAGCGAATCGGTTGTCAATGAATTGGTCAATTTTTTTAAACTAAAAACCAGTTTGGATTTGTTTTACCGCGTGGGTGTTGGAGCAATTGAAAACCAACAATTGAAAGATTATGCCACGCAAAAAAGCAATACTTTTATTAATTTCTTCAAAAGCAAAATCAAGCGTTCCCCTACTACGGCTAATGAAGATATCCATAAACAAGTCCTGAGCAGTAATTATGACATGTTGGTTTTTGGCGCTGACCAAGATAAATTAGACTATAAATTATCCTCTTGTTGCAATCCAATTCCCGGTGACGAAGTTTTTGGTTTTATTACCATAAACGAAGGAATCAAAGTACACAAAAAAGATTGTCCCAATGCCATAAGCCTTCAATCCAATTATGCTTATCGAATTATTCTGGCCAAATGGATTGACTCTTCACAACAAGAATTTAAGGCTATTTTACACATTACCGGAATGGATACATTGGGACTGACAAATAAATTGACCAAAGTAATTTCGGATAATATGAATGTTAACATTCAAAGCATCTCTTTAAGTGGAGAAGCGGGTATTTTTAATGGCCAAATTTCAGTCATCGTTCAAAACAATATTATTTTGAAGAGACTAATCGATAATATCAAAAAAATTGATGGTATCGACAAAGTAACTCGAGAGTACAAAAATTAAGAAATAAGTATAAATATTGGGAGGTTATGAGTTTAGAACTTAAACTTTTAAACCCTTAAATTTTTAAACTGAAAAATAAAATTTATCTTTGCCGAATATGACACTCATCGCAACGGATAATAGTAAAAATCAAGAAATTGTAAAAAACGTTTTTACACTGTATCTTGAAAAAAAAGGACATCGTAAAACACCGGAACGCTTTGCTATACTTCAAGAAATTTATGACAGCGAGGAACATTTTGATATAGAAAATCTGTATATCAAAATGAAAAACAAAAACTATCGTGTGAGTAGAGCCACATTATACAATACCATTGAACTTTTAATGGAATCGGCCTTGGTACGCAAACACCAGTTTGGACAAAATCAAGCGCATTATGAAAAGTCCTATTTCGATAAACAACACGACCATATCATCATGACAGATACTGGAGAAGTAATCGAATTTTGTGACCCAAGAATTCAAAGTATCAAAAAAACGATCGAAGAAATATTTGATATAGATATTACGAACCACTCCTTATATCTGTATGGAACAAAAAGACAAAAATAGTATGGACGCTTTGCGAATTGTACCAACAAACAATAATAACAAACTAACGACAAAATATTAAAGAATGACCGTAGATTTATTACTAGGATTACAATGGGGA
>JBIKPM010000142.1:0-5790 GCA_044357435.1 Flavobacterium sp.
ACATAGATCCACGCAAGGCACCAGGTCAAAATTGAACACAGGATAGAATTGAATCATATAGGAATGGCAATGGTGCTTCTATAAAAGAAGCTGAGTTCATGGTGGATGTGATGAGCCGAAATAAAAAAAGAGAATTTATAATTTTATTACTTATTTGGTTTGTAACTTTCATGACATTTGTGATTTGGTGGCTTAGAGCCGACCATATACTTGGGGTATATCGTTTTACTGTAAATACCATAGTGGTTGGATGGAATATTTTGGTGCCAATTTATTTCTTTTATTTCATTTCTAGGATGAAAAAGCCGAATCCAAAAATTAAAATCCCACCGGGTTTAAGGGTAGCAATGATAGTAACAAAAGCACCATCGGAGCCAACTGACATCGTAATCAATACATTAAGTGCCATGTTAAAACAAAAATATCCACATGACACTTGGTTGGCTGATGAAAGCCCTTCTGATTATATAATAAACTGGTCTAAGGAAAATTTTGTTAAAATTTCCACGCGAAAGAATGTGGCAGAATATCATAATAAAACCTGGCCCAGGAGAACAAAGTGTAAAGAAGGTAATTTGGCTTATTTTTATGATCATTTCGGCTATGAGCAATATGATATAGTGGTACAAATGGATGCGGATCATAAACCAGGAACCCATTATTTAGAAGAAATGATTCGGCCTTTTTTAAATCCGAAAGTTGGCTATGTATCTGCGCCAAGTTTGTGCACATCCAACCTTGTTCAAAGTTGGACTGCCAGAGGAAGAGTATACAGTGAAGCCAATACGCAAGGTCCACTTCAAGCGGGTTATTCCAATGGATTTGCTCCACTATGCATTGGTTCACACTATGCAGTTAGAACTGCAGCATTAAAAGAAATTGGGGGGTTAGGACCTGAATTGGCCGAAGATCACTCAACCACCTACTTGTTAAATGCGCATGGATGGAAAGGCGTTCATGCTCTGGATACAGAGGCTTTTGGCGATGGACCCGCTACTTTTACTGATTTTATAACCCAAGAATTTCAATGGGCCAAAAGTGTAACTAGAATATTATTGACATTAACTCCGAAATTTTTCGGTAATCTGGAAACCAAATTAAAATTCACCTTCCTGTTTGCTCAATTGTGGTATACTACACTAGGGCTTACTTTGTTTGTAGGTATTTTTATTCCACCTATTGCTATTATTACCAACACACCTTGGGTTAATATGGTATATATTGAATTTCTTATGGTTAATTTTTTATTGATGGGGAGTATGTTTATGATTATGCTTTGGTTAAAAAAGAATGGCTGGTTGAGACCCAAAAATGCCAAAATTATAAGTTGGGAATTGATGATTTTCCAGTTGGCAAGGTGGCCTTGGGTTTTATTGGGGATTATTGCCGCAGTAGTGGAAATTATTATGGGCAAACAATCCAATTTTAAAGTAACCCCGAAAGGTGAATCCGTTACCGGAGATCTGCCAATAAAAGCATTAATGCCGTATGCCGTAATTATTTTAATATCCATCGTTCCGGCTTTTTTTAAAACTGGCATAAGCCACGCCCCCGGTTATTATTTCTTTTCAATACTTAACGGTTTGTTATATTCTATCGTAGTTTTAGTAATAATATTAAAACAAATGGAGGAAAATAAAAAATATATTCAAATAAAAAAATGAGCAATTTAAAACACTGGAAAATACGCATTGCATTTGGAATACTACTTTTGGGTCTTCCTTTGCTTGCCATATACTTCAATGGGAGCAATGCTTTATCTGGCATAATATATGGCGTTAGTAACGAGGCTAAATATCTGGATACCATAGACATTCACAAGTTGAATGTGAATTATGGCGTATATGACCCTGAGCATAAGTTCTCAAAATCAAACGGACTTGCTTTTGATCATTATTATTATCAATGGAACAAATTCAACAAAGCCCGGTTTATGGAGGATATGATTTATTCTGAACAAAAAAATCGTTGGCCCATAATTACCATTGAGCCTTATCCATTTACATGGACTACGAAAAATCAGTTGTTTTTCGATATTCAAAAAGGAAAGTATGACACTGTGATATATCAAATTTATGATGCAATAAAGTCATACGGTAAACCCATATTTTTGAGATGGGGCCATGAAATGGAAAAAGTAACAGGCAGGTATGCATGGGCAAGTAAAGACTATGTGGGATATACATCATCCTATCGGTATGTTGTAAATAAGTTTAAACCATTGGGTAAAAGCGTTTATTTTGTTTGGTCACCTATTGGTAACCAGGAATTATTTAACTATTGGCCCGGAACAGATTATGTTGATTTTATTGGTATTTCTATTTATTCTTTTTCTGATTGGGAAAAGAAGTATTATGGAGACAGGCGATCATTCCAAACACTATTTCAAGAAAAATATGATCGCATTAAATTATTGGGCAAACCCATAATTATTGCAGAATTAGGTATCAATGGAGACCGTAAAACCCAAAATGAATGGCTTAAAAAAGGGTTCAAAAGTTTTAGTAAATTTCCTGAACTTAAATCAGTTATATATTTTAATGCAAAAGACAGTAAGGATGCCTGGGGAAATAACTTTTCAACGCCTGAATGGCAAATTGATTCAACGATATTCAATCGAAAAAAAGTTGCCAAAATAAAGTAGATGAAATCTGGAATAAATATAAAGACTGTTTTGCTATTTGTGTTTGGTTTTTTTCAATTAGCCACTGCGCATAGCAATACACGTATTATTCAAAAAGAAATTATTTATTATTCTCCTAAATCGGGCGAGGTATTTTTAGTTTGGGGTGTTAATGGATGGAAACAGTTAGATTCAATGGGAAGGAACAAAGCTAAAGTTATAAAAAGTTTATTATATACACCTATGCTTAAAAAATCCGACACCTTTAGGACCACTGTATTTTTGCCTTTTGGTACCACTTTGGATTTTGTTTTTAAAACCTCCAAAAACAAAAAAGGTCAATTAACCGATATTTGGGACAACAACGGCGCAGAAGGAATTGACTACCATTCTATCATTACGGATAGCGAACCCATTAGAATTCAAGCAAACCTTTCTGCATCTGAAAAAAAAATCGGACTTATAGAAATAGGATGGCTATTGATGATAATTACAGCCATTATTCCCGGGATATTTCTGTTTTTCAAATATATAAAAAAAATACCTGAAATTCAGATTTCATACTCCCATAAAATTATCATTATTGCTTTTAGCCTTTTTATATTTCTTTGTATTTCACGATTTGAAATTATTGCACAACTGCCAACGAATTGGTTTCAATTGAAAAGTTATTATAAACCGGTTTTTGCGGCAAGCATATCTGATCTTGTTTACATAATTTCACTTAGTATATTTTTTCTTATATCTATTAATTTTACTAAAAATAGTCGAATTCAAAAGATTTCATATTACAGTTTTTGTTTTTTTGCAGCCGTTTCTCTTATTGTTGGTGTATTGAACATAATTGCGGTTCATTATCTAGGCAAACCATTTAATTATCGATGGTTATATTACTCAGGTTTTTTAGGAAGCTCAGAAGCAAAAAATGCAATTTCTCAAACCGGGTCAATCGGTTTTGTGTTAAATATTATTTCGCTTGGTATAGCTATGTTTTTATTTGCCGCATCTATTTTAGTGGTTTTAAACCAACTATCTAAACGTGTAAAGATGAATTACTATTTATCCGGCATTCTACTTCCCTTGCCTATGATCGTATTATTTCTATCTATAAACGGAGGTATGAATCCAGGGCATGGAAAAACAGACAATCCGGTGGTATCCTTTGTTTCTTCCTTTGTTTTTTCTCAGTCCAACCCATCCTTTTTTGATATAAAAATACCCAATGAATATAAGTATAACGAGACCAAACATTTAACTAAAATACAAGACAGCGTAAGTCCATACAGCAAAGTCCAGAATGTGCTTTTAGTGGTTTTAGAGTCGGCAGGAGCCGAATATTTTGATTTGTACGGCGGAAAATACCATATTACGCCAAATCTAAATAAATACGCATCTACTGCAAGGATTTTCGATAACATGTATGCCAATTCACCCGCTTCCAATAAATCCCTTGTTTCCATACTTTGTTCGCAGTACCCTTGGGTTTCATACAAGAGTCTGACCCAGGAACATCCCGACCTTAAAAGAGAATCCATTTCATCGCAATTGAAAAAGGTGGGTTATAGAACTAGTTATTTTACATCCGCAGATTCAAAATTTCAAAATGGGAACATATTTTTGTCACACCAAGAATTTGATGTGCTGGAAGATTTTTCTAAAATTAAATGTAATCAACAATTTCAATTTAACAATAATTCATACAAAAACGGGAGTGGCATGGATGATAATTGTATTGTAAATAGATTTGAAAATTGGTTGGATGAGGACAAAACAAAACCATTTTTTTCCATGATTTGGACCAATCAGGGGCACTACCCATATTTTGTTACGGGAGAGGAAGTTAATTATGGTGTTGAAAATCCCGACCTTAACCGTTATCTGAATACAATACATCATTATGATCAGGTAATTGGTGCATTAATGGCGGCATTAGAGCAACGGAAATTGACCTCATCCACTTTAGTTATCATTGTTGGAGATCATGGAGAAGCATTTGGAAGACATAAGCAGTTCGGACATGCAACAAAATTATATGAAGAAAATATAAAAATCCCGATGCTTTTAATTCATCCCGATTTAAGAGGGGAAAGAGATAGTAGTTTAGCTGAACTAAAAGATATAGCTAGCACAGCCCTCCCGCTGGTTGGCATCAAAAATCCGGAAAGTTGGCAAGGTCGTAATTTACTTGAATCTCAAAACAACGAGGCATTTTTTTTCGCCCCTTGGTCCGATTATCTTTTCGCTTACCGACAGGGAAACATGAAATATATTTTTGACGAAACCAACGAAAAAATAGAGGTGTATAATTTAAAAACCGACCCTACCGAATTTCAAAATTTATCAAAATCAATAAGTCAGGCAGAAATGGCAAAGGTAAGATTTAAGATGGCTTCGTGGGTTCAGTACCAGGATCAGTTTGTCAAAAAAATAATTCTGAATCGATAATACACATGCACTGCCCAAATACTGACAGCAGGGTGAAATTGAAAAATTCTTTGGCACAGTCACCAACTTAAAACACAAGGTTATGTTATACGTTGCCTTTGCTGATGAATTGCGTGTATCGAAAATTGTGAATTTAACACACTGAAAACACCAAATGCTAAACTTATTTTACTATCAGCACCAAAATCGGTTGAATATTACCCGAAAATTGGGATGACAAAATGGGAGCAATGTTCTGTTTTAGACAATGTAGAAGACCTTAAATAAAAAGAATGATTAACTATAATAACAAAATATTCAGACCTATTGTTAATTCAGAAAATGGAGAAACATCAAACGAAACTGTTTTTATTTATAAGCAAACAGGAAATATTCTGGTGTCTGAATACTCCGGTGGTAAAATAAAAAGTGGACATCTAATTGGACTTGTTGGTGAGAATGGTAACATAGTTATGCATTACCACCAAGTAAACAATGAAAGTGAGATAATGACAGGAATTTGTAAATCAATACCTGAAATTCTTGAAAATGGGAAAATTAGACTTCACGAAAGTTGGAAATGGACATCAGGCGACAAATCAGAAGGAAATTCAATTATAGAAGAACAATGAGAATGCCAGCCACTAATCGAGTAGACGGCTCCGCTAGAAACTAACGGAGTGCGCCTCTCACACCACCGAACGTACGGGTCACGTATTCGGCGGTTCGCAAAGTGATGGATT
>JBIKPM010000144.1:0-5759 GCA_044357435.1 Flavobacterium sp.
TGGCTGGAGCCAATCGCCCCAGGTAATTGATTATTTGATTCAATTACAAACCAATCACAATTGCGTTTTTATCCGGGGCAATCATGACGAATTATTGTTGGAATGGTTGAATAAAACCAAGGACAACCCATTATGGTTTAAACATGGTGGCGAATCGACGGCGTTGGCTTATGACAGTGTAAGCGATGAGGTTAAAATAAAACATGTCGAATTCCTGCAGTGTTTGGAAAATTATTACCTTGATGAGGAAAATCGATTGTTTATTCACGCCGGTTTTACTAATGTAAATGGCGTTGATTACGAATATTTCCCAAAATTGTTTTATTGGGACAGAACGCTATGGGAAACCGCTTTGGCAATGGACAAAACATTAAAAACAGACAATCTATTTTATCCAAAACGACTGACTTTGTATAAAGAGATTTATATTGGACACACACCTGTTTCCAGAATTAACAAAACCATCCCAGTACAAATGGCTAATGTTTGGAATATCGATACGAGTGCCGCTTTTGAGGGACCACTAACCATTATGGATGTGGATACCAAGGAATTCTGGCAAAGCGAGCCTTTATGCCATTTATACCCCAATGAAAAAGGAAGAAATTAAGATTTTTTAAACTATTTTTACAATCAAACCATTTAACTTTTACATTATGAAAAAAACTTTTACACTATTGGTATTGTTATCATTTGGCTTTATGAATGCACAAGCCTATAAAGGAAAAGGAGATGCCAAATTCGATGTTGGTATGAATATTCAAAATGGAGGTTCGGGTATTCGCATTTCTACCGATTTTGGTCTTGGCGAAAACATGTCCTTCGGATTTGTCGCTTCGTATTTATTGGCAGTAAGTAAAAATGATTTAGGAGTCAAACCCATATTTGAAGACCGGTTTGATGCCAAAGCGCGATTCAATGCTAATTTAGGAAGCGTCCTGAAACTAGACCCAAAAATGGATGTTTATCCAGGACTTGATTTAGGCGTACGGAATTTTGGTGCCCACCTTGGTTTTCGTTATTTTTTTACGGAAGGTTTTGGGTTATATTCAGAAGCTGGAATTCCTTTGGCAAAATATGATACGACCACTACAGGTTTTGACAACCTAAACAATCAGTTTGTGATCAATATTGGGGCTTCTTTTAATTTGTAGAAAATTTCAATATAGCTCTTTCTTAATAAATTTTTTAAGACAGTTTAAAATATCAAAAGGCAATTTTAAATTTTAAAATTGCCTTTTTTAGGTGAGAATAATTCCTTTACAAATCAAATTTTATCCCTTGTGCCAAGGGCAAACTCGTGGTATAATTAATGGTATTGGTTTGACGACGCATGTAAATTTTCCAAGCATCGGAACCGGATTCGCGACCGCCGCCAGTTTCTTTTTCTCCCCCAAAAGCACCGCCAATTTCAGCCCCTGAAGTTCCTATATTGACGTTGGCAATCCCACAATCGGAACCTGTAACCGACAAGAAAAGCTCGGCTTCCCGTAAATTGTTGGTCATAATGGCGGAGGACAATCCTTGCACGACCCCGTTCTGAATTTCGATGGCATTTTCTACCGAACCGGAGTATTTCAACAAATACAAAACCGGAGCAAAGGTTTCGTGTTGCACGATTTCAAAGGAATTGTTTGCCTCCGCAATGGCCGGTTTTACATAACAACCACTTTCGTAGCCTTCGCCTGAAAGTATGCCACCTTTCACTAGAAGTTGACCGCCTTCGGCAACGACTTTATCCAATGCTTTTTTGTATATTTTGACGGCATGTTCGTCAATTACAGGGCCAACATGGTTTTTTTCGTCTAATGGATTTCCAATTTTTAATTGACCATAAGCCGAAACAAGAGCGTCTTTTACGGTATCATAAATGCTTTCGTGAATAATCAAACGACGCGTCGACGTGCAACGTTGTCCTGCGGTGCCCACCGCCCCAAAAACTGCACCAATAACCGTCATTTTGATATCGGCATCAGGAGTTACAATTATCGCATTGTTACCGCCCAACTCCAACAAGGATTTTCCCAAACGGCCTGCAACGGTCTGCGCCACTATTTTTCCCATTCGGGTAGAGCCCGTTGCAGAAATTAAGGGTATTCGTTTGTCGTTCGTCATCCATTCGCCCACTTTGTAATCGCCGTTGATCAAGCACGAAATGCCTTCCGGTAGCTTATTTTCCTGGATTACTTCGGCAATGATGTTTTGACAGGCAATGCCACAAAGAGGTGTTTTCTCTGAGGGTTTCCAAACGCAGACATCGCCGCAAATCCAAGCCAAAGCGGTGTTCCATGCCCAAACGGCCACCGGAAAGTTAAATGCCGATATGATGCCGACAATGCCCATGGGGTGGTATTGCTCGTACATCCGGTGTCCCGGGCGTTCCGAGTGCATTGTTAAACCGTGTAATTGTCGCGAAAGTCCCACGGCAAAATCACAAATGTCTATCATTTCCTGTACTTCGCCATAACCTTCCTGCAATGATTTGCCCATTTCATAGGAAACCAGTTTGCCTAAAGCGTCTTTGTTTTTACGCAGTTTATCGCCAAACTGCCGCACGATTTCCCCACGTTGTGGCGCAGGGATTAAACGAAATGTTTGGAACGCTTCGGTGGCAGCGCGGAGCACTTTTTCATAGTCGGTGGCTGAGGTAGTCCTCACGGAGGCAATTAATTGTCCGTCAACCGGCGAATAACTTTCGAGGATTTCCCCGTTTGAAAAACAGTTAATTCCCGTTGACGTTCCTTCATTCAGGACTTTGATGCCCAGTTGCGCCAGTGCTTCTTTTATTCCGAATTGTGTTGCTATTGTTGCCATGGTGTTTTTAAAAATTGGATCCATAAAGGTACATAATGTTGGGTAGAAATAACAGTATACAAAACAAGTTGGGTATAATTATTTTTACAGCCAATTCGTTGCAATTTGTCACACTGAGCTTGTCGAAGTGTCTTCATTATATAGTCTTCGACAGGCTCAGAATGACATCCTAGCCTGAATTGATTCCAATTTTAACTTGTAAAATTGTTTTTTAACCTAATTTATGGAATTAAACCTGAAATTGATTGTTATTGATTTATCCGGCAGGGATAAAAAATTAATGAATCCGTTATTTCACTTCTTTTATCAAATAAATGTACACCGGAAAGTGGTCGCTAAACCCCACTTCATTGGCTGTATGCCGCAAGGGATATCCTTTATATTGCCCCGTATTTTGTATCATAAAGGGCTTGTTGAAAATTCCTGCTTTCCAATACCGAAAGGAAGAGTAGTCCTTCTGGATTAATGTTTCTGAAACCATGATTTGGTCAAAAATATCCCCTGCATCCCTGTAGAATAGCGTGGCATTTCCGTCTTTTGCCATTTGTTCGAAAGGGTTGTAAACACCAAATTGCTTGACTTCCGATTTTTTTAATTTGGCTCCAATCCCTTCTTTTATACTTTTATTATACGTGCCATCGTTCAAATCACCCATGGTAATGATTTTGGCCTTGGGATTAACTTTATAGATAGAATCCATTATTTTCCTGTTTAGCTTTCCTGCCGCTTCACGAAACGGACTGCTTTTTTTCTCTCCGCCAGAACGGGAAGGCCAGTGATTTACCATTATATTAACCTCTTCGCCGTCCAGAAAACCAGTCACTAAGAGAATATCTCTGGTAAAAACTCGCTTGTCATTGGCCACTTCTATTTTGTCTATATCGGATTTGTCTTCTTCGGTTCGCTCCTCTTTTTTATCATTCGAGTCATTATTTCTGTAGACCAATAAAGGGATGTTGGTAAAACTCGTAGGTTTAAAATATTTTTTCTGGTATAATAATCCAACATCAATTCCCCTTTTGTCAGGAGAATCAAAATGCACAATACCGTAATCAAATTTACTAAGATTGGGCTGTTTTATTAAGTCTTCCAGAACGCCACGGTTTTCAATTTCCGAACCTCCAATAAAAGTAGGTGCCTCTTTTTGTTGCTCATTCGTCCCAATTTGCATCAAAACTTTCGAAAGATTTTCTAATTTTTGATTGTATTTCTTCGAAGTCCATCGCTGAAGTCCCTTTGGAGTCCACTCCTCATCATTATTTGGATTGTTGATGGTGTCAAAAAGATTTTCAAAATTATAGAATGCTACAGTATGCACCCTATATTTTCCTCCTTGTGCCTTGACACTTAAAACGGAAAATAAAAGAAACAAAATAGAGATGAATTTTCTAATTCTCATAGACCAGTTATTTTTTTGAAATTTTTTTAACAAAAATTAAGCTATAAAAGTAAACAATATAAATTTAAAACGTACATTCACAAGTCTTTGTCAAAGATTTCGTCGAAAAAGACCTGTTAAAAAAATTTCTATGAAAGAACGTTTCATCACTTCCTTTTTTTTAATTCAAATGGCACTTGCTTTAGGGCAAACAAATACTGGAGTTTCCGGTAAAATAGTGGATTCAAAAATACAAAAACCCATGCAAAGTGTTGTTGTATCTATTCAAAACACCATTTTTACCCAACTGACAGATGCTGAAGGGGAATTCTATTTTGACAGTATCGGAATTGGAAGTCAATTATTGCTTGTGAAAAGCGATGGTTACAAAGACCAATTGCTCCAAGTTGAAATTGTTCCCGGAAAATGGTTGGATTTAGGCACTATTTTTTTGGAAAGTGACTTGACCCAAGAAAAACAATCCGAATTAATTACCCTTATCGAATCCGATTTAGGGGATGACAATAGCGGTTCCGAAAACACTTCCAGTTTATTACAATCTTCTCGCGACATATTTCTGCAAGCGGCAGCTTATAATTTTGGAGCAGCCCGATTTAGTGTTAGGGGAGTTGACTCTAAATATGCCAATGTGATGATTAATGGTATTTCGATGAACCGAATTACCGACGGAAGACCGCAATATGGGAACTGGGGCGGCTTGAATGACGCCACTCGAAACCAAGAATTTACAAATGGTTCGTCACCTTCTGATTATGTTTTTGGTGGAATAGGAGGGACACAAGAAATAAACACACGAGCCTCTATTTTTAGACCGGGAACCCGAATTTCGTTCCTGGGTACTAACACGAATTATAGTTTTAGAATGATGGGGACTACTGCTTCAGGAATGGACAAAAAGGGTTGGGCTTATGCTGTATCTGGAGGAAAACGTTGGGCCCAAGATGGGTATTTTGAAGGGACAAATTACGATGCTATTTCATTTTTTGCCAGTGTCGAAAAGAAAATTAGCGACAAACACAGCATGAATTTCACTTCCATTTATGCCCAGAATAAAAGAGGCAAAAACTCCCCAAATACTGAAGAACAATCTGATTTGGCAGGCATAAAATACAATTCGTATTGGGGATACCAAGAAGGCGAAAAAAGAAATTCCAGAGTCAAACGAATCGAAGAACCTTTGTTAATGTTGTCCCATTACTGGAAAGTCAATCTAAATACGAATTGGAACACCACGGTTTCCTACCAAACGGGAAAAATTGGAAATAGCCGTATTGATTATACAAAAGCCGATAATCCCGACCCCATTTACTATCGAAAATTGCCCAGTTATTATGCGAATTCCTTTTTTGACGGCGTTTACACAGGAAACTCTCCGGCTAATATTGCAAATACGGCAACTGCAAAACAGAACTTCCTTTCCAATAAACAGTTGGATTGGGCAAATATGTACCAGATTAACAATGAAAACATAGCAAACGGTAGTCGGTTTGTATTGTATGAAGACCGAAATGATGAAAACAGCGCTACTTTCAACACCAATTTATCT
>JBIKPM010000143.1:0-5759 GCA_044357435.1 Flavobacterium sp.
CAAGAAGCGGATGTCATTATTCTTACCATAAAACCCTATCAGGTGGATACCGTTTTGGCTGAAATCCTACCCTTAATTTCCAACAAAGTAATTGCTTCAGCAGTAAGTGGTTTGTCGATTGAGAATTTACAAAAAAAGATAGGCGATTTCAATAGTGCCATCCGAATCATGCCCAATATTGCGGCTCAATTCGGCGCGTCGGCGACTTGCATTGCGTTTAACGAAAAGCATAAATCAGAAGCACAAAATGTGGTGGCTCTTTTCCAAGATTTGGGAACAGCGCCTATTATTGACGAAAAATTGATGGATGCGGCTACGGTATTGGCGGCAAGCGGAACCGCTTTTGCCTTGCGCTACATCCGCGCATCGATGCAAGCAGGAATCGAAATAGGATTTGACTGGCAAACCGCTTTGGCTATTTCGGCCCAAACCGTAAAGGGGGCTGCCGAAATGATTTTGGAAGAAAACATACATCCGGAACAATTGATAGACCGAGTAACAACACCACAAGGCTGTACGATTGCTGGTTTGAGCGAAATGGAAACACACGGATTCAGTTCCTCATTAGTTCGTGGAATCAAAGCAGCTTTGAAAAAAATCAAGGGATAAATAATTTTTAGATTGCAGTTTTCAGTTTGCATCCTCGTAAAATGAATAATCTCATATTTACAAACACAAAATCTGTAATCTGAAATCTGAAATCTGTAATCTGAAATCTGAAATCTGTAATCTGAAATCTGAAATCTGAAATCTGAAATCTGAAATTTTGAAGACAACAATTAAAATCCTCCACATCGACAGCAATCATCCTTTATTAATGGAGCAATTGCAACAACTAGGGTTTATAAACCACGAAGACTTCAACTCGTCCAAAGAAGAAATTGAGGCGAAAATCCACAATTATCAAGGTATCGTCATTCGCAGCCGGTTCAAAATTGACAAAACATTTCTGGACAAAGCCACTAATTTGAAATTTATTGCAAGAGTGGGTGCCGGATTGGAAAGTATCGATTGTGAATACGCTTTATCCAAAAAGATCCAACTCATTGGCGCTCCGGAGGGTAATAAAAACGCCGTTGCCGAACATACTTTGGGTATGATTTTATCTCTTTTCAATAATTTGAATGTTGCCGATAGCGAAATAAAATCAGGACATTGGAACCGAGAAAGCAACCGCGGGCATGAACTCGATGGAAAAACCGTGGGCATCATCGGTTATGGGAATATGGGAAAATCCTTCGCCAAAAAACTTCGGGGTTTTGATGTAGAAGTCCTGTGTTATGATATTCAGGAAAACGTTGGCGACAGCAATGCCAGACAAGTTTCGCTAGAAGAATTACAACAAAAAACAGATGTGCTCAGTTTGCATATTCCCTGGACACCAGAAACGGATAAGATGGTAGATTTTCATTTCATTAATGCTTTTGCAAAACCATTTTGGATAATTAACACTTCAAGAGGAAAAAATATTGTCACTGCCGATTTAGTCGAAGCGATGAAAACGAGGAAAGTTTTTGGAGCTGGTTTGGACGTTTTGGAATATGAAAAACTGTCTTTCGAAACACTTTTTCAAGACAAAAAAACGCCCGAAGCTTTTCAATATTTGTTGAATGCAAAAAATGTGATTCTCACGCCACACATCGCCGGCTGGACTTATGAAAGTCAAGAACGATTGGCTCAGGTGATAGTCAATAAAATTAAAGGGAAATATCATTTTAGTTAAAGGGATATCTTTGCAAAACGAAGGGTAGAGAACTTAATAAATCCGTATATTTGAAAACAGGGTAAAATGAAACTACAACCAAAACCAAGTAAGTTCAACCAATAATAGTATCAATTATGATGGAATGGTATAGTAACAAATATGCAAATTTTTCTGGTCGTGCCACCCGTCTAGAATATGGAATTTGGATTATTTTTGTAATTTTTATTTTTATTTTAGCTCTTGTAATTCGAAGTTTTACAAGTAATTATATTGCTTTAGTGTTTGATTCTAGAATGCTGGATTTTCTATTAATTATCCCTTTAAGCGCTGTTACCGTTAGAAGAATACGCGATTTAGGATTCAACGGAGGCTTTGTTTTTTTTAACTTTATCCCTTATGTTAACTTTTTATTAGTTTTGTGCTTGTTAATCGTCAAAGGAGAAGACAAGAAAAATGCTTACGGAGAAAACCCGTATGAGTTAAAAATTGTAGAAGAATAGCTTTATTAATCAACATTTAATTTATACTTATCATTTTATGGAAAACACAATAACAGAACATTGGAACAAACCGTTTAAACCTAGAGAAGAAAATAAAAGAGTTCTAGCAGGAGTTCTAGGAATACTTTTTGGCGGATTGGGAGTGCATAAATTTATTTTAGGCTACACTCAAGAAGGGATAATTCAATTAATTATAGGTGTTGCAACTTGTGGTATTGGCAGTGTTATAGGGCTTATTGAAGGGATAATTTATTTAACAAAATCAGACGAAGAGTTTTATAATACCTACCAGGCAAACAAAAAGCCTTGGTTTTAAAAAACAGAAAAGTCCCAATTTCGAAAGTAGAAATGGGACTTTTTCTTTTATTAACCATAAGAGAAAGTCTTATTCTTTTTCGGCAAGTTTTCGTTCTAGTTCAGCCTGAAATTCTTCCATTACCGGTTTTACGGTGCTATCCGGAATGTCGGATATTCTGATATACATTAAACCATCAACCGCATTATTAAATAAGGGGTCTACATTAAAAGCAACCACTCGTGCATTTTGCTTAATGTATTTTTTTATCAGCACAGGTAAACGTAAAGATCCTGGTTCCAGTTCGTCGATAATTTTGTCAAACTTATTCAAATCGGCTTCTGCTTCATCAAATATAAAATCTTTATCGGCATCTTTTAGCTTCACTTTAAATGCATTTTTAGGATTGATATATTGGGCAATATAGGGATCGTAAAAATTAGATTTCATAAATTCAATCATCAATGATTTGGAAAAATCAGAAAATTGATTGCTGATGCTCACGCCACCCAGCAAGAATTTATGTTCAGGATAACGTAACGTAATGTGTATTATTCCTTTCCAAAGCAAGAAAAGAGGCATTGGCTTTTGTTGGTATTCCTTAATAATAAAGGCGCGACCCATTTCGATTGATTTGCTAATCATATCATACAGCTCGGGTTCAAATCGAAAAAGATCATTCAGATAAAACCCTTCAATTCCATATTTTGGAAAAATTTCTGAGCCCAAGCCCATCCTATAGGCACCCGCTATTTTTTTGGCATCGTCATCCCATAAAAACATATGGCGATAATGTTTGTCGAAAGTGTCAATATCGGTAGACTCGTTGGTGCCTTCACCTACTTCCCTAAAAGTGATTTCCCGCAAACGACCTATTTCATGAAGTACATTAGGGATGTCTTTTGCCTTGGCAAAAAACACTTCATAGTTTTTGCTTTGCAATAGCCTGCAATCACTTTCTCTCAAAGCATTTATTTCCTTAATCATGTTTTCTTGACATGCGCCGGTAACAATTTCTTTTGGGTTCCTTGGAATTTTTAAACTAGGGGTTTGTAAAAAAGGCGTTTCCTTTTCGAAAGTATTGGCCAGCATATAGGTTTTTCGCCTCAAAAAATCCGAAAAGTCCTCAATAGAGGAGTATTCGTTTTGTTCTGCAACTGAAATCGGTTTTCCGATTCTAACCTTGATCACGCGGTGTTTTTGACTGAAAACTTCCGAAGGTAGTTTTGCAGTCCGCATTGTATCGCTAATTTTAGAAAGCATATAAAACAACCAACTGTTTTTGGCGTGAAAATAAATGGGAACAACAGGGACTTGTGCTTTTCTAATTACTTTAATTGCTCCTTCTTCCCAGGCTTTATCCACCACATGTTTGTCGTCTTTATAGGTAGAGACTTCTCCCGCAGGGAACATTCCCAATGGCTTCCCGTCACTTAAATGACGAAGTGTTTCCTTGATTCCCACCACGCTTGACTTAGCGTCTTTGTGGTTTTCGAAAGGATTCACAGGCATGATGTATTTTTTAAGAGGCTCAATTCTATGTAAAAGGAAATTAGCAATGATTTTGAAATTAGGCTCTCTTTCGAGCATTAATTTCAACAGTAAAACGCCGTCAATTCCTCCTAAGGGATGGTTTGAAATGGTTATATAGGCTCCTTCTTTAGGCAAACGTTTTAAATCTGCTTCCGGAATTTCGAAATTAATTTGCAAATCGTCTAGTATGGCATTCAAGAAATCGACATCTTTTAAATGTTTGGTTCTATTATATACTTTATTTAAAGTGGAAATTTTTAGTACTTTCATAAGCAACCAACCCGAAAAAGTACCTAGAACTCCGTACTTATCAGCTTTTATTGCTTTTGCAACTTCTTTAGCGGTAACTAAACCCATTTAATTTTGTTTATTGAGCGAAAAACAAAGATAGCAAAAAACTCCATTTTCTTTGTTTTTGGCTATCATTCTTTGAAGTTTTTATTACTTTTGGAACACAAAAAAATTCAATGAAAATCATTTCCTATAACGTAAACGGGATTAGATCTGCTATTTCTAAAGGATTCATCGACTGGTTACAACAAGCAAACCCGGATGTAATTTGCCTGCAGGAAATCAAAGCCACTCCAGATCAAATTCCAACATTAGATTTTGAACTTGCCGGCTATCCCTATCATTATTGGTTTCCCGCTACTAAAAAAGGGTATAGTGGGGTAGCAATTTTATCAAAAATAAAACCCAATAATGTGGTTTTTGGAACTGGAATCCCTCATATGGATTTTGAAGGAAGAAATATACGCGTCGATTTTAATGATTTTTCGGTGATGAGTTTATACTTGCCATCAGGAACCAATCTTGAAAGGTTAGACCATAAGTTTATGTACATGGATGACTTTCAAAATTATATTAGCGAATTAAAAAAAGAAATTCCAAATTTGGTAATTTGTGGCGATTACAACATTTGCCATGAGGCAATTGATATTCACGACCCCATTCGAAATAAAAAAGTTTCGGGATTTTTACCCGAAGAAAGAGCATGGCTCGACGCTTTTATGAAAAATGGATTCATCGATAGCTTTCGATTTTTTAACAAAGAACCCGACAATTACACTTGGTGGACTGTTCGAGTACCTACTGCCAGAAGTCAAAACAAGGGCTGGCGCATTGATTATTGTTTGGTTAGCGCGCCGTTGAAACAAAAATTAAAAAGAGCCGTTATATTAGCCGAAGCCAAACATTCTGACCACTGCCCGATATTGGTTGAAATAGAATAAAATAGTTCCAAATAACATTAAATTGTAATAAAATGATAAAAAAAATTTCCTTCGGATTGCTGATAATTGCACTTTCAACTTCTTGTGTTTCTAAGAAAATATACACTGATTTAGAAAGCAAATACGCCGATTTAAAAAAAGAAAACAGGAGCTTATCGGACGAAAACGACGATTTATTAAAAGCCAAAAGTCAACTCGAATTAGATCGTGATGCCCAAAATAAAGAGTTGGAAAAAATAAAATCCGAACGTGAAAAATTACAAGCTGATTATGCTGCTTTAAACAAGAAAATGGATGTTTTGCAGGATTCGTATACCGCTTTGGAAAAAAATAGCAATGAAGCTTTGAAAGCTAATTTGGCAAAAAATAGGGAATTATTAGAACAGTTGGAAGCCAAAGGAAAAGCATTGGCATCAGAACAAGAACGTTTGGATGCAAGTGGAAAAAGATTAAGCGAATTGGAAGCTTTGATAGCCGCCAAAGAAGCTAGCATG
>JBIKPM010000145.1:0-5750 GCA_044357435.1 Flavobacterium sp.
CTTGGGGCTACTTTAATGACCTTGGGACACGCTTCCATGGCAATGGAAACCGAGTTTTCCATTTATTTGGGATTGGTATTATTGGTTTTCGGTAACGGATTTTTCAAACCCAATATGACTTCCATAATTTCGGAAATGTATACCGATCGTCCCGAGAAAAAAGACGGGGCTTATACTTTGTTTTATATGGGTGTCAATGCGGGTGCTTTCTTCGGAATATTGCTTTGTGGTTATTTAGGAGAAAAAGTGGGTTGGAGTTATGGTTTCGGTTTGGCTGGAATCTTTATGTTTTTCGGAACCTTACAGTTTTGGTTGTCCCAAAACATCTTCGGTGACATTGGTTTAAAACCAAGTGCCGCAAGTAAGGCCAAAGCGGAAGCCTTGGATATCGATAAAAGAAATCCTTTTACCCCAATACAATTGGGTGTTATAGCGATAACTTGTGTTTTAGGATTGCTGTGGATTCTGAACGATCCGGCGTCAAAAATTTCGGGCGGCAAAATCAATATTTTTGGCTTTCTGGGCGAAAACGGAAATTCCATTGCCATTGTTACAGCCCTGATTTTATTTATTCTGTTGCTGATTTACCGATTTACGCAATACTCCCAAATCACTAAAGAAAAATTAATAGCCGTGACATTCTTTGCTTTTTTGACCATTTTCTTTTGGGCCATATTCGAACAGTCTCCCAATAGTTTGACCATTTTCGCCAGTGATTATACCAATAGGGTTTTGGAAGGAAACTGGAGCATAACCTTTTTAGTAATCAATTCCTTGATTACGATATTACCATTGGCCATTATCACTTGGGTTCTCTATTTATTATTCAAGCAAACTTTCAAAAATTATGCTGTTGCCAATTTAATTTTAAGCACCAGTTTCGTGATTATTTGGGCAATTGCCATTTGGATGTTGGCCAAGGATTATTATACGGCAGGCTATTTATCCTTGTCTGACGGAACATTGGAACTTTTAAAAATTGATAAAGTGACCACTCCATTAACCGAAGTTCCCGCGACTTGGTTTTCGACTTTAAACTCCCTATTTATTATCACATTGGCGCCCTTATTTTCCAAATGGTGGGAAAGCAAATACAATCCATCCGCAAATTTAAAATTCGGAATAGGAATGTCCTTGCTGGCTTTAGGAATGGCTTGTGTTGCTTTTGGTGCGAACGGCATTCTTCCTGGAGCTAAAACGGCATCGGTAAGCATGATTTGGCTTATTCTGGTCTATCTTTTCCATACGATGGCTGAATTGTGTGTTTCTCCGGTAGGATTGTCTTATGTCAGCAAATTAGTTCCCGCCAGAATGATTGCATTTATGTTTGGAGTTTGGTATCTTGCGGTCGCAATCGGAATGAAGGGAGCCGGTATGTTCGGAGAAAATATTGATACCATTGCAAATGAACACGGATTGAGTTATTTCTTTTGGATGTTAACCCTGATTTGTATGGCAGTGGCGGTGTTTTCGATTGCCATGTCACCAGTCATCAAAAAATTAATGCACGGTGTTCGATAATGGCACCATTTTTGAAAAATAAATTTAAAATTATATAAAATGAAATCTAAATTTTTACTACTATTGTTCTTGGGAATCCTAAATCTTCAGGCGCAAACTGTCAAAAAAACCAGTAAAGCTAAAAAAGCGGTAGCTGCAAAAACCCAAAAAACTACTCCATCAGAAGTTAGTGAACAAGAAAACCCATTTATTTGGCATACAGATATGAACAAGGCTGTTGCTTTAAGCAACAAAATAAAAAAACCGATGCTGTTATTTTTTACAGGTAGCGATTGGTGTGGCTGGTGTATTCGTTTGCAAAAAGAGGTATTAAAAACACCAGAATTTGAAGATTGGGCAAAGAAAAATGTTGTTTTAGTGGAGCTAGACTACCCACGAAGAACTCCTCAAACGCCTGAAATTCAAAAGCAAAATGCCGAATTGCAACAAGGTTTTCAAATTCAAGGCTTCCCGACTATTTATTTTGTAAATGCGGAAATGAAGGACGGAAAAGTGAATTTTACTCCCTTAGACAAAACAGGTTATGTTGCCGGAGGACCACCTGCATGGTTGGCGGTTGCCGATGGCATTCTAAACAAAAAATAATTTCAATCCAATCTATAAAATCCCTTTTCGCCGGTAGCGTGAAAAGGGATTTTGTTTTTCAGGCAAGTGGCTTCCCAAAGGTTAACGTAAGTTCTATAATTGGAGCCATCAGCGACCACCATTTTAGGTTTTAGGATTTGAAACATTCGCTCCAGATTTATTTTTGGGGATTGGGTCAGCACCACAATATCGGGATTACTGTTTTTTGGATACACGCCCAAACTATCCAAAACTAAAATCTTTTTGTTCTGGAAGTATAGGGTATTTTGTAACTTTTTTTTCGATTTCAAATAACTGAAATTGCCCATTAGGTAGGAGGTCAGGGTTTTGTTTTTCGAAGCGGTTTTCAAAAGGCTGTCATTGGCAAACAGGGTATTATTTTCTCCATTTCGTTCCGTGATCAGCGTGTTTCTTTTCGAGTGGAAAATGACAAATTCCCTCTGGTTATGAATTGTCCAATGGGTTTGGAAATAGCTAAATTGTACTATTAGAATTGCAATCATTGCTAGAGAAAGCCTATTGGAACTTGGTTTTTTGAACCAAAGAACCAAGCTGATAATCAACAAATACAAACTCAATAATATAAGCCAATTGAACGGAATATCCCGAATGATGAATTGCTCTAATGAGGCAATGGCGTTGATAATTTTGTTCAAAATAAAAATGCTCCATTCTAATGCTTTGGCAAGGAATAACGGTACATAATCGAAGGCCGCCAATACCATGACCAAAACACCCAAACCCATAATGAAACTCAAAAACGGAATAATCACCAAATTGGTCACAAAAAACAAGCCCGGAAACTGATGAAAATAATATATGCTCAATGGAAATGCGCCAATTTGCGCTGCGAAAGAAACCGTGAGAATCTCCCAAAAGTAGTTCGTTACTTTATTTTTAGGTGCCCAAATTTGGGCTAACAAAGGTTGTAACCAAAGAATAAAAAACAGGGCGACATAACTCAACTGAAAACCTACATCAAACAAAAACGAAGGTTGAAACAGCAAAATAAGTAATATCGAAACCAATAAAGTATGGTAAATGTTGGTGCTTCTTCTCAAATACATGCCAATGGCCACAAACGAAAACATGGCCACGGATCGCACCACCGAAGGCGCCAATCCCGCAATCAAGCCAAAGAGCGATAACGACAGCAGAATGATAATCAACTTGATGAAAGAACCACGTCTGGTGTTGGGAAAAGGCTTGAGGAGGAAAGTCACAAAAAGCAGTATAAACCCAATGTGCAATCCCGAAACCGACAAAATATGTATGGCACCCGCATATTGGTAATCCCGCATAATGTCGGGTGAAATCTCCTGTTGCTGTCCTAGAATTAAAGCAATGGCAACGCTGAGTTCCGGTTTGTTGAAATGGTTTTTTTCTAGGTTACGAATAATTTGCGTACGCAATTTGGACGTATAGTACCAAGCGTCTTTGTATAATTGGGAACCCGTTTGAATGTCGGCCACATCGGCGTAGAGTTGAGCGAAGATTTGTTTGTTTTCGAGGTATTTGCCATAATCAAATTGGTTCGGATTTTTCGTCAGGCCATTTTTATAAAGCGTGCCTTTGATACGCAAATGAGTCCCTATTTCGAAAGGATGATTCAAACTGTCTTTTCGAACATTCAGGAGAATTCTGCCCGAACGTTCCGTAGTGTCAATTTTGTTTACTATTGCAATATAGCGGTCGTTATAACCGGAACTTCTGAGTTTTTCCCGAACAGTAACCGACACAAGATGCGGTTTTACGAAAATCGTTGGGTCATGAACATAATTCGATTGCTGAAAAGAATCGGTGTGTATAATTTGGGTGGTGGCACCTATTCCCATAGCAAGAAAATAAGTGACAAAACCAAAATAGAGTAGGTTTATGGCGTTTTGTCTCGAGAGGAAATAGGCAATACCAAAAACAATACCTGCGAGGAAGAGCAAGGTAAATATACTTTCGGGATTGGGGTTTAAGTAATAGGCGCCAAGTATGCCCACCACAAAACCAATCGTAATTCTCGCTAAAGGGAACTTTAATATTTCCATAAAACTAAAGTACGCATTTTTTAGTGCGAAATAACTTTAATTTTTTTTACAATAGTATTCTATTGATCTGGGCAAATGACTTTTGATAATAAGGTTCTTTTGTTGAAGATACAATTACACCGCTAGAAGTGGCAGAATGGATGAATTTTATCTCGTCAGCAGTGACTTCAACCACCATTCCCACATGGTTGATTTGTCTTCGGCCATTGGTTTTAAAGAATATTAAATCTCCTTTTTTAATATTTTCCCGTTCGACGACAGCACCTAATTTTGATTGTTCCAACGAACTGTGCGGAAGTTTTATATGATACAAATCAAAGATATTGTACATCAATCCGGAACAGTCAAATCCCTCATCAGTAATACCGCCACTTTTATAATTGGTTCCTATTTTATTTGATGCCGAATTAATTAATTGTTCCACCAGATAGCTGGAATTCTCTGTGTTTGCAATATAATCCGATGCCTCAATTTCAATGATTTTATTTTTTTTGGTAATCTCTTTTTTCCTTTCGGCTTTAGTGTGGCTTTCTTTTTTTGCAATTGTTTTTTTTGCGATGGGGGCAGTATAGATTCCTTTATCTTCGGCTTCCTTCTTGGAGGTTATAATTGCCGAAGTGGGTTTGCACGCAGTAAAAAATAATACTAAAAAAAAGAGGGGTGCTATTCGTTTCAAAAGATTTGATTTTTGGCAAATTTAAACATTTTAAATCAAATGGTTTTACTGAGCTTTGTTTAAAAATTAAAACATTTAAAGCAAATTACTTCGTCTATTCGACCTTCGGTCTCGGGTCACAAAGATTTAAACCATTAAGGAAAATAAGGTAATTAAGTTTTGGCGTGTACTTAATGTTGCTTAACCCGTTGGGTGTAATTAACCAAAAATCAATTGAAAATGCTTTTTTGTTAAAATTTAAAGTCAATTAGAACACAAATGTCAGTCTGAGCTTGTCGAAGACCTCTTAAAAAGATGCATTTCGACAGGCTCAATGTGACAGAGTATATAAAATTAACCATAATAGATAATTACACCCAACGGGTTAAATTATTGTTATTGAGGTCTAATGCCAAAACTATTCCTCCGTGTTTGTGATTACTCTAGTGTCAGTGGGATTCGTTTTTTGTTTCTCATGTGTTTGAGTATCATGGCGAAAATAACGACAAACACTATTCCTATCACAGCCTCGGTAATGAGCATGTATTTGCTGTCATATTTATCATGCATCCAACCATTAAAAGCGGTCATATAAACAACTGAGATGTTTCCCAGCGACCCCAGTAATGAAAACTTTGTCGCCACATGTTTTTTACCAATTGCAAATAGCACTACAGAGGTGAATGCAGCGTAAATTAATCCCATGGTAAAAGCATACATAAGAACTCCTACAGCATACACCATTGGATTCATTGGCATTAGCGCCATAATAAGAGTAACAAAAGCGCAAATGGTGCCGCCGCCCAAATAGGCTGTCCAAACGCTCCAGCGGTCGGCAATGTAACCGCCAGCAACACAACCAAGAGCACTGATTAAACCACTTAACAGTCCTGTGACTAAGGCAACCGTGTCGGCATCCGCCTTCCAGTCATCGGCAATGGCCGACCATA
>JBIKPM010000147.1:0-5729 GCA_044357435.1 Flavobacterium sp.
GCCGCCAAAGAAGCTAGCATGCGAAAACTCAAAGAAACGCTTTCGAATGCCTTGAATGGTTTTGAAGGAAAAGGGCTAACGGTGGAGC
Organism: Flavobacterium sp.; assembly: GCA_044357435.1. GTDB lineage: Bacteria > Bacteroidota > Bacteroidia > Flavobacteriales > Flavobacteriaceae > Flavobacterium. Next base: position 89 of record JBIKPM010000147.1, read on the forward strand.
AAAAAAATGGGAAGGTATATGTTTCCATGGAAAATAAATTGCTTTTCAAATCAGGAAGTTGGGCAGTTAATTCTGAAGGTAAAACAGCTGTTGTCGAAGTGGGGAAAGTATTGGGCGACAACCCAGACATTTCCGTTTTAATCGAAGGGCATACTGATGATGATCCTTATGCAGGTTCTGGACCCATTGCCGATAATTGGGATTTGTCGACTAAAAGAGCGACTGCAATTGTGGCCATTTTGAGCGAAAACAAAGCAGTCAACAAGCAAAATCTAACCGCAGCCGGTAGAGGGGAATTTTCTCCTTTGGGAAGCAATGCCACGGCGGAAGGAAAAGCCAAAAACCGTAGAATCGAAATTATTCTGACACCAAGATTAGATACAATCGCAGAAATGCTGAAGGATATAAATTAAAATCTTTAAACTTTTAATTTAATAAAGGTTCACTTGAAAATGTTGGGCCTTTTCTCGGTTTAAAAAAGGATAAAGCAGCCCAAATTAGTATTCTAAACTTTACTTTCGCATCATAGAATTTTAGCACCTTAAAAATGAAATACACAACCCTACCCAATACCGACTTAAAAATAAGCAAAATTTGCCTTGGCACGATGACTTTTGGGGAACAAAATACCGAAGCCGAAGGTCATGCCCAAATGGATTATGCTCTCGAAAAAGGAATCAATTTTTTTGACACCGCCGAAATGTATTCGGTTCCAGGACGCAAGGAAACGTATGGTAGCACCGAGAAAATCATTGGAACTTGGTTTAAAAAAACGGGTAAAAGGGAAGAAATAGTTTTGGCTTCAAAAATTGCCGGCCCTAATCCGGGATTGTCCTATATCAGAGAAAATATGGATTTTTCTCCTGCCAGTATTGCCTTGTCCATAGACAAAAGTTTGACTCGCTTGCAAACCGATTATATTGATTTGTATCAATTGCATTGGCCGGAACGCAAAGCCAACTTTTTTGGTCAACGCGGATTTAAAGTTCAAGATGAAGCTTGGGAAGACAATATTCATTCCGTCCTGGAAACTTTAGATGGTTTTATCAAACAGGGAAAAATTAACCATATTGGGCTTTCAAACGAAACGCCATGGGGAATGATGCGTTTTTTGGAGGAAAGTAAATACCACAATTTACCTAGAATAAAAGCCATCCAAAATCCGTATTCCTTGTTGAGTAGGTTATTTGAAACTGGTTCTGCTGAAATTTGTATGCGGGAAAATATAGGTTTATTGGCTTATTCACCCTTGGCTTTTGGTATTTTGTCTGGGAAATATTTAACAGGCGAAAGTCTGCCCAATACAAGACTGCGTTTGTTCCCTCAATTGGCAAGATACAATAGCGCACAATGTGCCGAAGCCACTAGATTGTATCAGGAAATCGCACATAAAAACGGTTTGACATTGACAGAGTTGTCTTTGGCATTTGTAAGCCAACAGGCATTCGTAACCAGCACCATAATTGGAGCCACTACAATGGAACAATTAAAGGAAAACATGGCCACGATTGATGTGGTTTTATCGGATGAAATATTGAAGGAAATCAATGCAGTTCAGGCCATAATTCCGGATCCTGCACCTTAAACAGAAAACCCGACAGCTATGGTAAAAGTGAGGGGAAGCAATTAAAAACCAATAATTTAATTATATTTGTTAAAATTTAACTGACAATAACTATGAAAAAAATCTTTACAATTTTAACTTTACTCTCGGTTTCTACCATTTTTGCGACAGACCTTTATGTTGACGGAAACCTTTCTTCGGGAAATGGTACTACATTATTTAACACAATTACATCGGCTGTAAATGCAGCAGTAAATGGAGATAGAATAATTATTGCTTCAAACACCTATAATGAAGCGACTTTAACAATAGGTAAATCATTAAAAATCATCCCGCAAACTGCAGGGGCAACCATAAATTTTAATGCAAATATTATTATTGCAGGATTTCCAGGAATGAAATTCGAAATAGTAGGATTAAATCTTGGGGTATATTCTATTAGTTCGAATGCTATAACAAGTGGAAGTATCACAAACAGAGCTAAGATTACAATTATCGACTCTAGCTTTACCACTATAGATATCAATAACGATTTTTATGAATGTAATATTATAAAAAACACCATTGCACAGTCATTAAATTTTAAATATGGCAATATTGTTTTAAATACGGTCAACAACATTAGTTTTTTAGACGAAGCTTTAAATAATCCAGCAAATGCAGTTGGCAAAACATTAATTACAAATAATAATATTACTAATTATTTATTAATTTATAACAATGATTCCAACTTTATTGTTGCAAACAATATTATCACGAGTGGATTTTTTTTGAAACGATGGTATGCAGTTTCTACAGTAAAAAACATGATTATTAATAATCAATTTGCATCTAGCGGTTCTACTCTATTAGCAGTTTCATATGTACGGATACCTAATTATAATTTAATATTTAGTAGTAATATAGGCAATGTAAGTTTTTTTAACTATTCAAGTAATAATACGGCTTCTTTTTCATATGATAATTCTTCATTTATAACCAATTCAAATTGTTCAAGTTGTTATAGCACAGGCAATTCACTATTTCCATCTACCGGTATAAGTGGCGTCTTTGAATGGAGTTATAATGGTTTTTCTCTGCCGCATGCAGCTTCAGCCGGAACTGACCCCCTCTCATTTATAAATACTCCAGGAACAACAAACACAATAGATGCGGGCAATCCTAAACATGATTATTATGACATTGATTTAACTATAAATGACAGAGGTATTAAAGGAGGTCCTTATTCGCAATTGAATTATAATCCAACCTCAAATCCAAATAATAGTAAAGCTTTTATTTTTGACTTGGATATACCTACAGACTTGTTTCCAGGTCAAAATGTAAATATCACAGCCAAAGGATATCATAAAAATTAAAACCTATGAAAAAAATAATTGTATTAATAATAGTATGCTGTCAATTAGGTTGGGCTCAAAATCGCACTATTACCGCTGCGGAATATTTTTGGGGGACTATTGACCCGGGGAATGGTAATGGAACAGCATTAACAGCTGAAGATGGAGTATTTAACGAAGCCCTAGAAAATGTTGTTACAACATATATTAATTCACAAACTACTTTAGGCCCTATTCTTTTTAATATTAGAATTAAAGATGCTAACAATCAGTGGGGTCCAACATTCAAAAAGGTAGATTTTAATTTGTCAAACGCCACAGGAACTTTACGCCAAGTAGTTTTAACAAAGTTTGAATACTTCTTTGGTAATTTTGACCCAGGAGAAGGCGCCGGAACTACAATTATTGCTTTTGATGGGGCGTTAGATGAAGCTGTCGAAACTGCTTTTAGAAGTCAAGCTACCTGGAATGAGGTGTCTGGACCAATATTATTTAATATTCGTGCAAAAGATATAAATAATAATTGGGGCCCTTTATTTAAAAAGGTTGTTTTCCCTAATGGAGCTAATCTTAATCCAAATTTAGTACAAGAAGGTGATGCTATTCAAATATGTACTAATACTGCTGTTACCTTAAATTATGCAGGGCCAAATGGGTTTACACCCACTTGGTTCGATGGCACTCACGGTCAGTCAATTACTTTTACCCCAACAGTAGCAGGAGATTATAGTGTTACGGCGACTTTGGATAACACAACTTATACCGATGCTATAAAAATTACATTTAAACCTCTCCCAACTGCAACAATGACTCCTTCTGGTCAAATTTTAGTTTGCGGCTCTAGTAATTTTAATTTGGTAGCTAATTCAGGAACTAATTTATCTTACCAATGGGTATTAAATGGTAATACTATTGTTAGCGCTACAAATGCTAATTATTTACCTACTGCTACAGGTAGTTATGCCGTTAAGGTAACCGACAGTTCATCAGGTTGTATCAAAACATCGGATGTAATGGTATTGTCAAGTTCTTTTGTAACGAGTCCTAACGGAACAAATTATTTTTGTGGTTCTCAACTATTGACAGTTCCTTTAGGTTCGTCTAATAGTTATCAGTGGAAAAAAAATGGGGTAACTATTTCAGGAGCATCCACAGCTTCTTATTCGGCTACTGTTTCGGGAAGTTATAGTTGCGTAATTACAAATGGTTCTTGTTCTTCAACTACAAGTGCTACGATACTAAATACAACGAGTCCTCCGACGGGTCCTTCAAGTCAGAGTCTAGCAACTGGTTCTACTTTAAATTCTATAGTTGTTTCGGGAACGAATATTTTGTGGTATTCGAACCCAACAAGTACAAATTCTTTAATAAATAATACTACACCATTAGTAAATGGTACAACTTATTATGCAAGTCAAACTTTAAATGGTTGTGAAGGACCACGATTGGCAGTAACTGTTCAAGTTCAATTAGGGATAGAAGATTTCAATAGCGTCAAAATGTCATATAGTCCAAATCCCGTGACAAATGTTTTAGACATAAAGTCAAATGAAATTCTCAAAAATATTTCAATAGTGAATGCTTTAGGGCAAATTGTATTTACCAAAAAATGTAATAGTACAGATTTGAACATAGATTTATCTACTCTCTCAGCAGGAAGTTATTTTGTAAAGGTACAAGCAGAAGATAAAAAGAATATTTTTAAAATCATCAAGAAATAGCTACAATAAAGTATTCTTGAATTCTACTAATAAATCAAAGAATTTTAAAACAACCCTTTCAGAGTTAAACTCTGAAAGGGTTTGGCTTTTTATGGCATTAAAACCCAAATGGTTCTTCTACTTCTAGGGAATCCACAGCAATGGAGTCTTGCACTTTTAATTTCAAAAGCGAGTGGGCACTTCCTGTAAGTTGCAGTGGAATAGATTGTCCAATGGTGTCCTCGGGAGTTAAAAGCCCTCTTCGCAACATCAAACTGCTCAAGAATTTCTGCTGTTTAACGGCAAATGATTTCAGTATCCCTTCTGTATTAAATTGACTCATAAAACGTCTTGGTTTTGGAATGATGGTGGCCAGAAACAGACATTCTTGCAAAGTCAAATCAGTTGGTTTTTTCTGGAAGTAAAACTGCGCTGCTTCGCCAATCCCGTATACATTTGGCCCCCATTCGATAATGTTGAAATAGACCTCAAGCATTCTTTCTTTGCTGGCGATTCGGTTATTTTCAAGAATGTAAACCAATAAAATTTCTTCCAGTTTTCGAGACACGTTTTTTTCGCGGGTAAGAAACACGTTTTTGACTAATTGCATGCTTAATGTGCTGGCACCTCGAGAAAATTTCTTGGTTCGAATGTTTTTAAGAATCGATTGTTTGAACGCTTCATTGATAAAGCCGCGATGCGAGAAGAAAGAAGGGTCTTCGGAGGTCAAAACGCATTTTTGCAAATAGGGTGAAATTTGGTTTAAAGGGGTGAAATTTGGATTTTCATCACCCACTAAAATAGGGCGTTGTGGCACATTATTTATAATGGCACGATAGACGAATTCACTGTTGATTTTGTTGAGGTTGGCCTCGCCGTACTTGGTAATTTTTAGGTTTTCTTTCTTCAAATTGCTGTCAAAAACTAGTTGATTGGGCTTGTTTTTATTGAACATAAAATCCAACTTATATTCGAAATTACCTTCGGCTTGCATTCCTTGAAAATGGGTAAATAAACCGTCGGGAAGCGAAATAATAAAA
>JBIKPM010000148.1:0-5717 GCA_044357435.1 Flavobacterium sp.
GGCTATAATAGCCTCGATGTCGTTACCTGCAGTGATTTCTAGAACATCCCAATCAAAAGCTTCAAATTTGGCGCGAATACTTCCCATTGCCAAAACCTCGTCCGTAGTTCCGTCAATTTGTTTTCCATTCAAATCGATGGTGGCAATTATATTGTCTACCTTTTTGGCGGAAGCATACATGATTGCTTCCCAGTTTTGGCCTTCTTGCAATTCGCCATCTCCGTGTAAAGTGTAGATAAGATGATTATCGCCGTTTAACTTTTTTGCTTGTGCGGCGCCAATTCCAACAGATAATCCCTGTCCAAGAGAACCCGAAGCTATTCTCACACCCGGTAAACCATCATGCGTTGTTGGGTGTCCTTGTAATCTGGAATCAATAAGGCGGAAGGTCGCTAATTCCGAAACCGGAAAATAACCGCTTCTTGCCAAGACGCTATAGAAAAGCGGAGAAATATGGCCGTTCGAAAGGAAGAAAAGATCTTCGCCTATTCCGTCCATATCAAAACCTTCTTTTCTTTCCATTAGATTTTGGTATAATACAACCATAAATTCGGCACAGCCTAGTGAACCCCCAGGATGACCTGAATTGACAGCGTGTACCATGCGAAGAATGTCTCTTCTGACTTGGATAGTTAAATCGTTTAATTGTTGTGTGTTGCGCTTCATTTTAGATATAAAAGTTAAAGTGCTGCAAATGTAATTTTTATTTTGGCTTGTGGCAAATGATTTTTAGAATAGTTCTCAGGATTTGTGTGCTAATAAATTTAGGGTTTTAAGAATGTGTCATTATGTTTTTTTATAATTAATTGGTAGGATTTCACTTAACAAGACCATTAAATAGAATACCATTTTGGTCTGTAAATTAGGCTAATTGTCAGTTCGGACGTGTCATCCTGAGCGAAGTCAAAGTGTGTGAAGCGTAATTTCATCTTGAGTAACTATTCAAGCGGATATTATAAAACAAAAATTACCCACGTGTAATGGTGGTTTTACTTCGATACAATTTGCCAAAACCAATCCGTACATGTACAGCAAATTAGCTACGGAACATCCGATTGATTGGTGCAGGTATCAGGTGATTAATTGTTATTCGGGTCGCATTGGTATGATAAACTCAGGGGGCGAGTCAAAAGGGGAAACCGATTTTGCGGATGCCATTAGAACCGCCGTGATAAATAAACGTGCCGGTGGTGCTGGTATCATTATGGGGCGAAAAGCTTTTCAGCGCCCTTTTGAAGAAGGTGTGAAATTGATTAATGCAGTACAGGAAATTTATTTGGCAAAAGAAATAGCTATTGCTTAATGTTTACTCCTATTTTAGTTTTTTCGCGTTGCAAACGCCTACGGTTTGTTTCTAAATTTAAGTAGGTACTCGATGCAATCGAGCCTTTGCTTCGTATTTGTTCTATTTCAATTTAATTTTTTTTGTCAAAGTGTCGTATTTGTAATTCACAATATTTTCATTTAAAATCAATTGGATTGTTTCTTCAATTACGTCAAAAGGAACTACAAACCATTCTCTAGGATTTAGTCTTTGTCCTTTTTCATTAAACAAATCAATGTCTAAACAAGCATTTGCAAAAAACCGATGCAAAAGACTTTCTAATTTGTCGGCATTTCTGTTGTATACTTTGTATGTCGCCACTTTTTGAACTTCGGCAAATAAGTAGGTCGCTTCGTGTCGAGCATTTTTTATTCTTTCATCTACGGAATTACTTGCAAAACCAACTTTATACAAGTCTTTAATAGTCACAATTTGTGTGTTGGTTGATTTTGATTTCAAAACGTAAATCCAACCTGATTGTATATCTTCTTCCTTTACAAGTCCCGTATTGACAAACAAATCTTGTTCGATTTTATCATAAGTATTGGTAATAAGCTTCCCGTTTTTTTGGATTTGTTTACCTAATGAACGATAAAGCATATTACTGTAAGTTCCATTCTCAAAAATGGTTCTTGTTCTGCCCTCAACTCGTACTCTATTACCTGATTTTTGCTCCCATTCTTCCTTTTTCAAATTCGCTGATTCCAAATAGAGCAATAAGCCGTCCATTAAATAAAAATCTCCAACGTGTAGGTTTTTTTCAATATTTGTAAATGGCAAAATTTTTCTTTTACCCTCTTTAATTTCTTTATGCACTTTTTGAAACATAGCTTCATATTTCTCAAAATCCTTTTCTTTTAGCGGTTTTCGTTGTGCTACAAAATCAGCATCCGCCCTTTCCTCTGGTCTAGGTGTATGTTTGAACTTAAAAATATCTAAGTCTTTATCAGTATCTAATAAATCGAATTCATCATCATTTAAAACGTCATCAATGGTTTGTTTTTCCATTTCTACATAGCCTAAAAGGTTGTGTCTGTCATAAGGTTTTAGCACTTTCTTTTGCGCTTCATTTTCTCTAAAATTCTTCAGTTTTGCCATCAATCCATATTCAGACATACTTGATTTATTGGGTTCTCTTTGGTTTTTATCAAAGAAAGCGTTTATCTCTTCAAACGAATCAGCAAGCCGATCTTCATCTGTTTTTACAGTAGCAGTTTTGGTTTTTGAATCTAACAATCCAAAATCGTCATCATCAAAAATGTCGTCAATTGTTAGTTTCTTTTTATCCATTTGCCAACGCTTTTTTTCGTTTCAATTCTCTTAAAAAAACTAATGCTTCTGCCATTCTTTTTTCCTTATGGTCAAATGCTTGAATGTTGGGTTGCTCGCCATTATTATTTTGGACCCATTCTTTAATTTTTGGCCATAAAACAATCGCTTCATCTTCAGTCATTTCAAATTTGGTCGATTGAATGTGCTCGTCAATTAGTTTTAAAACTTGGGTTGTAACGGATTTAGATAAAATTTCAAATGCTTTTTGAAACGGATTTATTCTATCAATTAGGTCAATGTGGATGTCGTCAATATTCACAAAACTGCCCGCCATTCTTATAAACTTCTTACCGCCTTGTTCTTCTATCGTACTGTTTTTTATCACAGAATCAACAACTATGTGTTGCCTAACTGCTTCTACATCATCATCACTCAAATCGGGATAAATTTCTCGGATAATTTTTGGAATCAGCACCGTATTGATAACCTCTGGCTCCACATTACCTGGCATTGCTTTTAGCATTTGAGGGTTTTGCAATAATTTAGCCTTTAAATCATTCAAATCGGTTTCAATAATGTCTTTGGCTCTTTGGGATGTTGGTAATTTGAAACCTCTTATTTTAATCGTAGTTTCATCATCAGTTTCGTTTTCGTCATCATCTTCTTTTTTTAGTTTGAATTTGAAGTTGGGTGCCAAAACTTGTTCCATTAGTTATGATGCGGTTATGGCTTTTAGCATATTGTTTACTGAAAGCTTTACATCATCATCCTCAGCATCCGGTTGCGCAATAAGGTTGGTGAATTGTGCGTGCGTTTTATTGTTGCTGTCTCTCGTGGCTCTACCAATAATTTGAATAATTTCGGTTAATGAACCTCTGTAGCCAATGGTTAAAGCGTGTTGGCAATAAGGCCAATCAAAGCCTTCTTTTGCCATGCCTAAGGCAATAATAATATCAATATCCTCTGCCGATTTTACCTCACGCAAATAGGCACTTATTTTATCTCTCGATTTTGGATTGTCCTGAACCAAATCAGCAACTTTTAAAATTTTCCCTGTTTTGTGGCTTTTAACATAGTTGACCCCTGTTTTTTCGTCCTGGTATTCCAGTGTTCCCAAAACATCAATAATATGATCCACTTCATCGTGTTTTTGTTTTGAAGACTCCGCAGAATTGACACTGGGTATATGAATAATTGTTTTTTGATTTTCGTCTAATATTTCTGCCAAAGCCGAAATTCCTGTCTCTGGATTTTTCTTGAAATACCTGCCTTGGTAAAAGTGATAACCAATTCCCAAAGATTTTAAATACTCGTAGCCGTTTAATTGTTGATAGTAAGAATAGGTTACTTTGGTAAATTTTGCTTCATCTTCGGGTAGTAAAACTGGAACGCTATCGCCTCTAAAATAAGAACCCGTCATTGCCACAATATGAGCGTTTGAATTTTTCATAATGCTTTTAAGTACCTGACCCAAGATATTGTCTCCTTCGGCTGAAACGTGGTGAAATTCATCAATAGCCACCAAAGTGTCATCTAATTTTTTTACATCCAAGCCATCAAAAGCAAAACGCAAAGTGGCGTGAGTGCAAACCAAAATTGGTTCGTCCGATGCTAAAAAGTTTAAGAAAGCCGTTACCTTGCTTTTCTCTTCGCCCGGTGTGCAAAGATTGTATCTTGGGTTTGGATTCCAGTCGGTAAAAAATCCGTGTTTTTTCAACTCTGTTGTACCAAAAGAGGCTCCGATGGATTTTTCGGGAACGGCTACAATGACTTTTTTGATGCCTTGACTTTTCAATTTATCCAAAGCAATATACATTAAGGCCCTTGACTTACCAGATGCTGGTGGTGCTTTGAGCAATAAGTATTGTGCCGTTCTGCCTTCGAATGCTTTTTCCTGCATTTCTCGCATTCCCAATTCATTGGTGCTTTTGCTTTTTCCTGTTTGGGCGTAGGTAACTTCTACTAAGTTTGGCATATTTTTAATCTTTTTTAGGGGGAAGTTGATTTTTGATTATGCTATCAAAATCACTTTCAAATAATTGGTCTTGAACAATTCTATATTTTTCAAACTCACTTTCTGCGTGGGCTTTGGCTATTTCGGCAGTTACTTTACCTACATTTTGCAATATTTTTCTATCGGTAGCTTCTATAAATTTATTCAAGCGACTTTCCCAATCTTCCATAGTCATAGGAATTTGTCTTAGAGCCATATCTTCTGCAATATCTAAATAGGCCGAAACCAATCTTTGAAGTTGTTGCATTTCACTTTCTGACAAATAATTTTTGGCTACGCTTACATCAAATTTTTGAATTTTTCCATTGGGAGCATCTTTCCAAGTGCTTAGCCCCATATTTTCTGTTTGATGGTTCGCTCTATTTACAATTACTTCGGCTGCCGTTTGTCCGTGTATTGCCCAATGTAATTTATTTTGAACTGTAGCAAAAAATCGTTTGGTTGCTAGAGAGGAAACATCGTAGTCAATAGCAGTGCTATAAATGTCCGTTATTTTTTGATAAAATTTACGTTCGCTCAAACGGATTTCCCTTATCCGCTGGAGTTGTTCTTCAAAGTATTTTTTGCCTAGAATTGTGCCGTCATTTTTAAGTCGCTCATCGTCCATCGCAAAACCTTTAATGGTAAACTCTTGAACTATTTGTGTTGCCCATTTTCTGAACTGTACGGCTCGTTCTGAATTTACTTTATAACCTACAGCTATTATGGCAGAAAGGTTGTAGTGTTTTGTGTCATAGCTTTTGCCATCTGATGCAGTTATCCGGAAATTCCGGATAACTGTATCGTCTTGTAATTCATTGTCTTTAAATATCTTTTGAAGATGTTCGTTAATGGTTCTTACATTTACATTATAGAGCAATCCCATCATTTTTTGCGATAGCCAAATGTTTTCGTCAGCATAAATAGCTTCAACACCTCCTTCCCCAGTGGCTGCAATAAAGGTTAAATATTCTGCTGATGAAGAGCGAATTATTGATACATCATCTTTATTAACTTTTTTTTTACTCATTTTCTCAATTGTTAATGTATTATGTGTTTTCCAATTTTAACGGTATGTCGGAAATCCCGACATACTGAATTTTCATCCAATTCGGCATCTTCAAATAT
>JBIKPM010000149.1:0-5712 GCA_044357435.1 Flavobacterium sp.
TTGAGGGAGAAAATCAAGTCCGGACAACCCACATTCGAAGGCGTTCACGGGTTTGAAAACACTGTGATTCCGGAATTAGAACGAGCCATTTTATCGCGTCACAACATTAATTTACTGGGACTTCGCGGTCAAGCCAAAACCCGATTGGCGCGCAAAATGATTGAATTGTTGGACGAATACATTCCGTTTGTAACGGGTTCCGAAATCAATGACGATCCTTTGCATCCGATTTCTCGTTTTGCCAAAGACCTCATTGCCGATAAGGGCGATGCAACTCCCATTTCCTGGTTGCACTGTAGCGAACGTTTCTTCGAAAAACTCGCCACGCCAGACGTAACCGTTGCCGATTTGATAGGCGATGTCGACCCCATAAAAGCGGCAAATTTGAAACTGTCGTATGCCGATGACCGCGTGATTCATTTTGGGATGATACCTAGGGCGAATCGTTGTATTTTTGTCATCAACGAGTTACCCGATTTACAAGCCAGAATTCAGGTCGCCTTGTTCAATATTTTACAGGAAGGCGACATTCAAATTCGAGGTTTTAAACTAAGAATGCCACTCGATATGCAGTTTGTTTTCACGGCAAATCCGGAAGATTATACCAATCGCGGCAGTATTGTAACGCCATTGAAGGACAGAATTGGTTCCCAAATCCTGACGCATTACCCGGAAACCATCAAAATTGCCCGAACCATTACAGAACAAGAAGCCAAGTTGGATGCCACCCAAAGCGATTTGGTTTATGTGCCTTCCTTGGCTAGGGATTTATTGGAACAAATCAGTTTTGAAGCGCGAGAAAGTGAATATATTGACAACAAAAGTGGAGTGAGTGCCCGTTTAAGCATAACGGCTTTTGAAAACTTGTTAAGCACCGCCGAGCGTCGCGCCCTGAAATCAGGCGTGGATAAAACCACTTTGCGCTTGTCCGACTTTATGGGAATTATTCCCGCCATTACCGGAAAAGTCGAATTGGTTTACGAAGGCGAGCAGGAGGGGGCAGCGGTTGTGGCACAGCATTTAATAGGCGACGCGATTCACACCTTCTTTCCGGCTTATTTTCCAAAAATAGAAAAACTCGAAAAGCAGGGAGAAAAAACGCCTTATTCCGATACCTTGGAATGGTTTTTTGCTGAAAGTGGCTTTGCATTATTAGACGATTCCTCGGATGAGGAATACAAAAACATTCTGGACAGTATCGCTCCATTGGGTGTTTTAATCAAAAAATACCAGCCACAACTCGAAAAGGAAGATGCTTATTTTATGAAAGAATTTATTCTTTGGGGATTGGTGGAATACGATAAATTGAGCAAAGATAGATTTTCGGAAGGCTATCAGTTTAAGGATTTATACGGCAGTTACATCAGTAAATTATAAAAATATAAAAGGGTTTAGAACTGTTTCTAAACCCTTTTAATCTTTGTCTTACTTTATTTTTTCCGATTCGAGTTTCAGCTCCTCCAACTCTTTTTGTAATTGTTCAATTTCGCTTTTATAACTGGTAATTTCATTTTGCAACAAACTTATTTGTTCGTTTCTTTCGCTTGGAGTTCGCAGAAACTTAAAAGTATGCGAATCGTTAAGCTTGCTCTCCGCAGCTTCTAAATTTCCCTGTGCGACAGCGATTAAATCCGGAATTTCCAAAAGCCTATCGCTTATCGTTTGTTTCCGTTCTAGGATTACTCTTTCGGCTTCTTTTTTCTGTTGTTCGGCCACTATGATTTTTTGTTCCTCAATTTCTTTTTGTTGGAGTTCGTATTGGTAATTCTCCACTTCGGTTTTATGATTTTTAAGCTTCAGTTCCCGGCTTCTCTCGTCTTGTAAAGTATTGAATGTTATTGTTCCAACTGCCAAAACCAAGAGTCCTAAAACAACAAAAAAGGTGTTTTTAGACAAACCCAAAATTTTTTGGTCTCTCTTTTTTTTCTCCGTTTTTGGTTTGGGGGGAACTGCCGAAAAGGATTTGAAAGGTGGCGGAATTACTGTGAAAACACTGCTCAACTCAGGGATTTCTTCGGCATTTTTCCAATGCTGCATTCCTTCAAACCATACGGGAGTTGTTTTGGTTATTTTTCGGACTTTCAATTCTTCTAAATCAAAAGGACCGCTACTTTCGGTTCCGTCGTGTAGGAAGTATTTTTTCATAAAAAGAGGCTGTAATACGGCTGATAATATGTTTTTTTCAAAGCTACAATCATTTTTTGATACAGCAAAATTTCAAAGGGATTGTAGATTAGAATGTTTTCAAAAAACATGCTCCGCAAAAGTCAATACCGGCAAATAGTTTACCGATTTTAATTCATAGTCATCTCTATAGTCCTTTTTTATCGATTAGAAAAAAAAAGCAGAATCACACTTATTGTGGGTTGTGTAGCATTTTTTAAATCTATTTCTTTGAATAATTAAATAAATGATATGGATACTTCTTTTGAACGCTCGGAAAACACTACTGTAGAATGGTTAACGCCACCGGAATTAGTAATTAAATTAGGGAAATTTGATTTAGACCCTTGTAGTCCAATAAATGCTCCTTTTTTACATGCCAAAACTAATTATACTATTTCTGATGATGGTTTGTCAAAGGACTGGTTTGGTAGAGTTTATCTAAATCCACCCTATGGAAGAGGAATGGAATTATGGATGGAAAAATTAAAAAAACACGGAAATGGAATAGCATTAATATACGCAAGAACTGAAACTCAATATTTCTTTGAGCATATTTGGAATGATGCGAATGCTATTTTATTTGTTAAGGGAAGAATCAGATTCTATGACATTTTTGGAATACAAAGCGGAAGACCTGTTGCTCCAAGTGTTTTCATTGCTTATGGGAGAGAGAATGCTTTAGCATTAAAAAATTCTGGTATTGAAGGGAGATTTTTGAATTTGAAATTATAAGATTTCATAAACTATAAATTCTGCAATATTGAATTCTGCATCAATTATCCATAAGTTTTCAATTAGAAGTTTTTTTAATGCTTCATCTTCATTGGTAACATCTTCAACAATTCCAATTACTTGCATATTATTTACTTCATATGAGCTGTTTGGGGCTTCTGTTGAGCCTTCGGGTGATATAAATATAAATTTTTTCATACTTGTATTTCTTTTAAATTTCACAATAAGAATTCATATTGTTGTTGCTCAATTATACTTTCATATTGCCTACTTAATGTTTCATAATCCATAAATGAAACCCTATTCTCTTTATTTAAATCAGTGAAAGAGGAATATTTTATTTTTTTTAAATATTCATCTCTCCTTTTATTATCCGCAACAATAACCATTCGTGAGTGAAAATCTTGAAGGTCATTAAACTTCAATAATGAATTTTGAATATCAGTTGAATGTTCTACTTCGAAAAAAGAATGAGGCATTTCTCTATTATTAAACCATATAACGTCTATCGTTGAACTTCTTTGCACTAATTTAGAATATGAAAATTGAGGTATTACATTTAAAGTTCTTATGTCTACTAACTTTTCAGTTAAAAATAATTTATTTTTATCTTGGTTTGGAATAAATGTTTTTAATCCTTTTAGATTGCCAACTGTTATCAAAAGTCCTTGAAAATAGGAATGATTAAAATCAATAACCTCTTTGGAATTTTTATTCATTTCTGTTTCTTGAATAATTCCTTTACTTTCATTTGCGGCTTTAAACTTCGTTAATCCATACAATCCTGGTTTAATTTTATAAATATTTTTATCTAATTGTACAATTCTTCTAATACTTGCAAAAGGTGTTTTTGTTTTCCATTCACAATCAGATATTTTAAAGACTTCTTGATTTAATTGACCAAGCGTAGCAACTCCTCCAAGTTTTTCTAATGTAATAATAACGGCTTCATTCTGTTTCATTATGCTACATTTTTATAATAATTTCTATATTCTGTACTATCAACATAAGTAAATTTTTGAAAAATAAATTCTTTAGCTACTATTTTTTCAATGTCGGTGATTAACTGCGTTTTACCACCAGCCCATTTTAAAAAAGGTTTTGCTTTCATTTTAGTATGTTAAAACTCAAAAATACCTTATTAATCCTTGGTTTCTTAAAATCAAGTTTATTTTAATTAGCTTTTTTATGAACAACATTAAATTCAAAAGTTGCAAGTGAGTTTTTAAAATCAATTTTTTCTCTTTTATAAATATTGGTGTCAATTTCCGTGAGATTTTCTTTAAAAAAATTAACCAAATTGATTTTTAATGTTTTGATTGTTTTAATGCTATTTTTTTACAGATTAAGCGTATAAGAGGTACTTCTTCCTCCTTTTTCTTCTTTCAGTAAAATGCCTTTTGAAATTAGATCTTGAATATCTCTTAAAGCGGTATCGGGTGAACATTTTGTAATCTTTGCCCATTTTGTTGTCG
This sequence comes from Flavobacterium sp., assembly GCA_044357435.1. Taxonomy (GTDB): domain Bacteria; phylum Bacteroidota; class Bacteroidia; order Flavobacteriales; family Flavobacteriaceae; genus Flavobacterium. Next base: position 4,374 of record JBIKPM010000149.1, read on the forward strand.
TCAGTTTTCCTTCAAAGCCATCTAGCATTTTATTGAGCAATATTTTTTGTCTTTCATTCCATGGGGTGCTGTTTTGTTTTTCCCAGAAACTAGCTTTTAATAGAACTTGTTCCAAAGTGGTATTCGTTGCATTTAAGGCAGCTAATACGTTTTCGAAAAACCACAATAACCAATTGGTAATGTCTAAATTACCTTTTTGTGTTTCTTCTAAAATAGTATAGTATTGATTCCGTTGTAAAAGAATTTGTGCCGACATACTGTAAAATCGTTTTGAACTGCCATCAGCTTTACACAATTGCATATCAGTTAAAGCACGCGCGAGTCGTCCATTTCCATCATCAAAAGGGTGGAGGGTGATAAACCATAAATGGGCAATTCCTGCTTTTAATACTGGATCTAAGGTTTTCTCATCGTTAAACCAATCTAAAAACTGGCTCATTTCTTTTTCTAAAAGAATGGCATCGGGAGCTTGGAAATGTACTTTCTCTCTTCCCAAACCACCAGAAACCACTTGCATAGGACCATTATTATCGGTTCTCCATTGACCTACATTAATTTTATACATTCCGCTTCGTCCTGTCGGGAATAGACAGTTATGCCATCCATATAATCGGTCTTTTACTAATGGTTTTGCAAAGTTTTGAGTAGCATCCAACATCATTTCTACCACACCATCAACATTTCTATCGGAAGGAATAAGTCCTGCAATGTCCATTCCTAATCGTCTGGCGATGGAAGAGCGTACTTGGTCTATGTTTAGAATTTCTCCTTCTATTTCGGAGGATTTTAGAATGTCTATGGTCAAGGTGTTTAATAGGGCTTGTTCTTGCAATGCAAACCCCATGGCTTCCATTTTTCCCATGAGCTTCCCTTGCCTGTTCCTTACCTCTCCCAACAGCGTTTGTAGAGCGGTTGCATCCCAAGTAAAGGATGGCCAGTTTTCGTTTTGATGGATATATTTCATTTTTCTCCGCATTATTTGCGGTAAATATAGTGCTTATTTTCCGCAAAGTGTTTATTCTCCGTAAATTTTGCGGAGAATAAATGGTTTAATTACCGCATTACACTAAATTTTGCAATTATTTTAGGTAGATGTTTGTAATTGGAGTTAAATATTATGACTGTTATTTCTAAATGGAATTACTGAGATATTCTCTGAAAAATGCGTAAAAGTTTTCCCTGTATAATTGATTTAGAATTCTATTTTTCCGCTAAAATTAGATAATTATGCGAATCAAGGGTTAAAAGATTAAGTTTAAAAAAGCGGAAGCGATTTTGCCAAAGATATGAATCAACAGTCCTTTTGCAGACCTTACTTTACTAGCTCTTTGAATATCCG
>JBIKPM010000150.1:0-5692 GCA_044357435.1 Flavobacterium sp.
GGCTTTTTACAGCAAAAAATTCGACATTCCCTATCACGAAATTACCCAAAAAATTCACGATTATCGAGCAGAGCGAATTACATCCTATCTTAACTTGGTGGATAAAATCGTAAAAGAAAAATTCGAAAACTTCAAAAATGAATTGGCCGAAAGCAAAGTGGCGTTAGAAAATTATATCGCGATGTTGCCCAACAAATCCGAAATCAAAAAAGGGTTGGAAAACTTGATGGAAGATGGAATTGCTTTCAAGGAAAATATCAAACAATATCTTGAAAACAACCTTTCTCCCGGCGATATTGATGTGAATATTATGACTAAATTGGACAAGGACAATTTTATCAAAGACGAACAATTACCGGTCGAGTTCAATGACGCACATGCCGCGCTTCGTGGGTTTGCCAATAGTGATTTGACTTCATCGGTGGTGCTTTCTGCCGGGATGAATCCAAGATTATTCAGTTATTTCGAAAATTTCTCTGCTTTTTTTCCGGATTTCAATGGCAACCTCAAAAAGAAAATTATCCTGAAAGTGAGCGATTTCCGTTCGGCGATGATACAAGGAAATTTCTTGGCCAAAAAAGGGCTTTGGGTTTCAGAATATAGAATTGAGTCGGGTTTGAATTGTGGTGGACACGCATTTGCCACCGAGGGATTTTTACTGGGACCTATCTTGGAAGAATTCAAACACAAAAAAGACCAATTAGTCCAATCGGCGCACGATTTAATGGTTAAGGTTTTGGTACAAAAAGAATTGCATGTTCCGGAACAACCATTGGATTTAAAAATTACTGTTCAAGGTGGCGTTGGAACTGCTGAGGAACACAATTTCTTGTTGGACTATTATAATTTGGATTCCGTGGGTTGGGGAACGCCATTTTTGTTGGTTCCAGAAGCCACTTCGGTTGATGCTGAAACCAGGGAATTGTTAATCAATGCCAAAGAAAAAGATTTGTATTTGAGCCATATTTCACCTTTGGGAGTCCCTTTTAATACTTTAAGAGGCACAACCAACGAAAAGTTCAAACAACGCCGTATTAATGACAACAAAGCAGGAAGTTCTTGCCCAAAACGATTTTTGGCGCTAAGCAAAGAATTTGGTACGGAAGGAATTTGTACTTCTTCCAAAAAATTTCAGGATGTGAAATTGGAGGAATTAGAAGAAATAAAAGACACGTTATCGGATTCGACTTTCGAAAAAATGAAATTCAACATTACCGAAAAAGCCTGTCTTTGCGTGGGTCTTGCCAATGCATCTTATTTAGAAAACGACATTAAGATTAAAGGTCAGGAACAAGGGGTGGTTATTTGTCCAGGGCCGAATATGGCTTATTTTGACAAGGAAGTTTCGCTTTCAGAAATGGTGCGCCATATTTATGGAAATGCCACCGTGATGACCGATGCGAATCGCCCGAATCTTTTTGTCAAAGAATTGAAAATGTACATTGATTATTTGAGGAACGAAATCACTGAAACTACTGCCGATTTGACCGCAGCACAAATTAAAAAATGGAATGCTTTCAAAAATAATATGATGGAAGGAATTGGCTATTACCAAACGATGTTCGCCTCTTCCCATTTCTTGGAAGACCGAATAAATGAGATTCAAAACCAACTCGAATCGTATAAAGCAAGAATTGATGCCATCAAAATACCTGAATTAGTGGTAGCATAAAATCTTGGTTTTGGTTTACAGGAAACAAGCTCACTTGATTTTTTAAGTGGGCTTTTTTGTTGATACAGAGTTGGGCTCAAAGTCGGGAGACTTTGCGCAGCGTGAAGTTAAGAAAAATAAACGAACAACTTACCGAAAAACTAGCCATGAGATTTAGCATGTATTACCGGTAGACGTTTTATTTATTACAATTATTCATCTTCTTTCTTATAACCTTCGTAATAATATGATTGTTCGATTCCTTTAAAGATGACTTCTCTATTATCAATTTCGTCAGTTAAGTTTTGGCCCAACAAAGTTCTTAATTCCAAATCATTGATTGGGCTTCTTTCCATTGCTTGTAAGTAAAGTGATTTATCTACAAATTGCCAGTTTACTAATTTTTTTAGTCTAGCTTTTAAAATCATATCAAGCCAAATTCGCATTGTTCTTCCATTTCCTTCCATAAATGGATGCGCAATATTCATTTCTATATATTTTGCAATAATTTCTTCGAAGATATTCTCGGGCATTTGCTCGATTTTCACTAAGATTTCGTTTAAGTACAAAGCGTTTGCAAATCTAAAACCGCCTTTTGAAATGTTTAGAGTTCGAACTTTTCCAGCAAAATCGTATAATCCATTAAATAGATAATAATGAATTTCTTTCAAACCTTTTGTGGTTCCAATTTCGATTTTATCATTATCATTTGATTCGAACAAACGATACGCATTTTCTAAACTTTCTTTATCAATATTTTTCATATAAAATCAGATTTTTTCATCTGCATGTTTAGTACCAAAAATACTTCAAATGTTTATCATTTACGTGAAAAGCAACTACTTTTTTGTTCTTGATAATTAATATTTATTTCCGGTTTCGGCACTCTTACTCTTAACGGTCCTATGCTAGAACTCGTGGCGGCTTGGCGACCGAGTTTTCTCCACTAGGAGAAAACGAAAATAGGAAAATAAAACGAACAATGAACCGAAAACCAGCGATTGCTTTTGACGCGTGTTACAGGCTGGCGTTCTTGTATTTATGTTGTTTTCAAGTTGCTTATTGTCCACTTGTTATTTTGTCTAAAATTCGTATATTTCTTTTATTCATTAAATCTAATATATGCTCTTTATATTGTCGATACTCGTCAATACTTTGCGGCAATGCCGGTCTGTTGAAATTGTCAAACGGTAATGAAAATTCAATTTGCTCTTTTTGGTCAACAAAGTCTTGTAAATGAAAAAATTCAACATAACCTTTGAAGTCAATAAACAAGTCAAAAAAGTCTTTGTAGTTCGTCAATGTTTTGGAAATTGGGCTTTCTTCATCTTGGTAAAAACGTCTTATACACTCCAATGCTAAGTCAAACCTGTCACAAATTATTCTGCTTACGCCTCTGGCTTGATTAATTGTGAAACCATTTTTTTTATGTGCAGGAAAAATTATATGTCCACCAATTGTCCGCACTTTATGTTTTAGTTCATCTCGTTCTTCTTCTGAAAGCCAACCGTCAAACTTATTACTGCATTTTCCATCATAATGAGGACACATTCTGTCGCTTGAAAAATTCATACATAAATTGTTTTTGATAAGCAGTCTACCATAACTGTCGCCTTTAATTTCTAATGAAAATGTCTTTCCATTAGGTAATTCTTTACTCCATAATAACTTGTGAGCTTCGTATAATTTTTGACTGTCCGAATCAGGGTCGCCACATTTACTGTCTTGTCGAAAGTCAAAATCTATGTCAATTAATTTCATTTTTAAAATATTCAATTTCAGTCTTAATATTTCGGTGTTGTGTCGCTCTACGCTTGCCAGTAACTTGCGCATACTCGCTATAATGTGGCGCCTATCCACCCAATTTGGGTGGCTTTGCGCCATAAGATGCTTTTTAGTTTTGTAAATATAAGATTATTCTTGATTCAAAATCGCAAAGTTTTGCCGGATTTATTGCCTAATGCCAGTTCTTCAAGATTAATGTTTTCCAGCAAACAGGTTTTTGAAAAAATAGTTTATGCTCTCAGAATAATTTTAATAGTTGGGATGGATAATTTTTCACAATCGATACTATTGTTGGAATGCCCGAGTTGATCCAGTGTTTTGGCATTGTTCCTAAAATACTGGATATAATAATTACCCACATAGTTTTTGGATGCCAAAAAAAGAATCATTTCCTCCAAGTCTTCCTCCGTCAGCAAATCGGAATGAAAAGTGGTGCGAACTTCGAAAGGAATGTTGTGTTTTAGCATTAGGTCCAATGTCTTTTCGAAGGGTGCATACAAATCGGATTTGGTGACGGTGTTAAATTTTGACTTTGGAGCTTTAAAATCCAAGGCCACATAATTGACAAGGCGGTAAAACAGCAATTTTTGCATCACTTCGGGCGAACTTCCGTTGGTGTCAATTTTTACCAGAAAACCTAACTTTTTTACTTCGGTAATCAGCGGAATGATATTTTTATGCATCACACATTCCCCTCCGCTAAAAACTACGGCGTCCAACAAGTTTTTTCTGGAAAGCAGAAAAGAAAGTGCTTTTTCATAAGAAATTGTGCCTTTTCCAAGAACAATTTCGGGATTGTAGCAATACGAACACCGCATATTACAGCCTGCAAACCAAAGGATACAGGCTATTTTATCCGGATAATCCAGTAAGCTAAACGGTGTTAAGCTATAAATGGGCGTGCTAACATTTTCCTTCACTGAAATGGGTTCGTTGTTTGTGTTCCCCTTTTTTGCCAATGTTAAAACTCTCTACGGGTCTGTGGTAGCCCATTACGCGAGTGTAAACAAGGCATTTGGTTCTTAATTGTTGGTTCTGTTCTAGAATAGGATTTGTTTTGGTTTTCATAATATAAAAAGGTTATGAGTTTATAAGGTTATGTGTTTATGAATTGAAATTGTTTTTGAACCATTAAGAAAATTAAGTGTGATTTGACTTAATGCAACTTCATATCTTAATGGTTTTTTAAAGTTTTATGTTTAAAAGTTAATTGCTCAATTTTAAACTTTTTTTCTTTTCTTCAATTAAAATGTCATCACATTTGGGGCAATATTCGTGTTCGCCATTCAAATAACCGTGAACGGGACAGACGCTAAACACTGGCGTTACCGTGATATAAGGCAATTTAAAATTCGATAATACTTTTTTGACAAACTGCTTACAGGCTTCTGGCGAACTTATTTTTTCACTCATGTACAAATGTAAAACCGTTCCGCCAGTGTATTTGCATTGCAATTCGTCCTGCAACAGCAAGGCTTCAAAAGGATCTTCGGTGTGATCTACCGGAATTTGGGAACTATTCGTGTAATAAATATTATCTTCTTGACCGGCCTGAAAAATGTTGGGGAAACGTTTTTTGTCTTCTTTGGCAAAACGATAGGTAGTTCCCTCGGCTGGTGTGGCTTCCAGATTGTATAAATTTCCGGTAGCTTCCTGGAATTCTTTCATTCGACCACGAATGTGTTCTAAAATATCGGAGGCAAATTCAATTCCTGTCGTTGAAGTTACCGTGTCTTGTTTGCCTGTAAAATTGACAATCATTTCGTTGATTCCGTTCACGCCAATAGTCGAAAAATGGTTTCTAAAATGTTGCAAATACCGTTTGGTGTACGGATACAAACCGCGGTCGTACATTTCCTGGATGAACACGCGTTTTTTCTCCAAAGTCGATTTGGCGATGTATAATAATTTGTCCAGTTGTTTGTACAATTCGGTTTCGTTTCCTCTGTACAAATAACCTAATCGCGCCATGTTGATGGTTACGACGCCAATGCTTCCCGTCATTTCGGCACTTCCAAAAAGACCGTTGCCCCGTTTCAACAATTCGCGCAAATCCAATTGCAAACGACAACACATACTGCGAACGGCATTGGGTTTATAGGCATTTTCATTTTCTACTTTATTGCCTTCTTCGTCCAATTTATATTGGCTTCCAATGAAATTTTGGAAATAAGACGATCCTATTTTTGCCGTATTTTCGAAAAGCAAGTCGGTGTTTTCTCCATCCCAATCAAATTCTTCGGTAATATTTACCGT
>JBIKPM010000151.1:0-5691 GCA_044357435.1 Flavobacterium sp.
CCATTTAGGTCTTACCGCAGATAAAGTAACCAGCACAGGAAAAAAAATAAACATCAATTTAGCGCCAAATCCTTCCCACCTCGAAACAGTGGGTGCGGTAATCGAAGGGATTACCAGAGCCAAACAAGATAAATATTTCCCTAATGACTTTTCAAAAGTATTGCCAATCGCCGTTCATGGTGATGCCGCAATTGCGGGTCAAGGAATATTGTATGAAATCATTCAAATGGCACAACTGGAGGGGTATAAAACAGGAGGGACCATTCACGTGGTGATTAATAATCAGGTAGGTTTTACGACCAATTATCTTGATGCCCGCTCTTCTACCTATTGCACTGATGTTGCCAAAGTAACCTTGTCGCCCGTATTGCACGTGAATGCGGATGACGCCGAAGCTGTTGTGCATGCAATGTCCTTTGCATTGGATTTCAGAATGCATTTTGGTCGTGATGTATTTATTGATTTGTTAGGCTACAGAAAATATGGACACAATGAGGGTGACGAACCAAGATTCACACAACCCATACTCTATAAAATCATTGCAAAACATAAAAATCCTAGAGATATTTATGCGGATAAATTAATTACTGAAGGGATTATTGATGCCGATTTAGTAAAAACTTTAGAAAAAGAATACAAAGACGATTTAGATCACAATTTGGAAGCTTCCCGCAAAAAGAACTTGACTATTATCACTCCATTTATGCAAAATGAATGGAAAGGATTTAAACAGGTTTCCAATACTGAAATGCTCCAAAAAGTAGATACAAAAGTTGCCAAAGAAACTTTAGACTCCATTATAGTTACCGTTTCGACTTTGCCTTCTGAAAAGAAATTTATTAATAAAATTTCTAAAATAGTTACGGATCGTAAAACAATGTATGACAACAATTCAGTCGATTGGGGAACCGCAGAAACATTGGCTTATGGGTCACTGTTGACTGAAGGTTATGACGTTCGTATATCGGGACAAGACGTGGAGCGTGGTACTTTTTCACACCGTCATGCCGTGGTAAAAGTGGAAGACTCTGAGGAAGAGGTAGTTTTATTAAATGCCATAGCCAACAAAAAAGGAAAATTCAACATTTTCAATTCATTTTTGTCAGAATACGGTGTTTTAGGGTTTGACTATGGCTATGCCTTAGCCAATCCTAATACTTTAACGATTTGGGAAGCGCAGTTTGGAGATTTCTCCAATGGTGCCCAAATCATGATTGACCAATATATCTCTTGTGGAGAAGACAAATGGAACAACCAAAACGGGATTGTTTTATTGTTGCCTCACGGCTATGAAGGACAAGGGGCAGAACATTCTTCAGCGAGAATGGAGCGTTATTTACAATTGTGTGCACGCCACAATATGTACGTCGCCGATTGCACCACACCGGCCAATTTCTTTCACTTGTTAAGAAGACAAATGAAAACTACCTTTCGCAAACCCCTTATTGTGTTTACACCAAAGAGTTTGTTGCGTGATCCAAGATGCGTTTCCACGCAAGACGAATTGGCAAACGGAAGCTTTCAAGAAACTATTGATGACAGTACCGTTACTAAAAACGATGTGAAAAGTTTGGTTTTCTGCACCGGAAAATTCTATTACGACATTACCGCCGAAAGGGAAAACAACGGTCGCAAAGATGTGGCTGTCGTAAGAATCGAGCAATTATTTCCTTTACCGGTAAAACAATTAAAAGAAATAATAGCGCAATATCCAAATGCAGATGATTACGTTTGGGCACAAGAAGAACCAAAAAACATGGGGGCTTACAGCTTTATGTTAATGAATTTTGATTTGGTGAAATGGAGATTGGCTTCGCTGAAAGCCTATTCCGCTCCTGCCGCAGGAAGTTACACAAGAGCAAAACGACGTCATGCGGATGCCATTAAAATGGTATTTGACAAGAATTTATTCAGATAAAAAACAATATAAAATTCATAATTTAAAATAATACAAGATGATTTTAGAAATGAAAGTCCCGTCACCAGGGGAATCCATAAAAGAAGTTGAAATTGCCACTTGGTTAGTAAAAGATGGCGATTATGTAGAAAAAGACCAAGCGATTGCGGAAGTTGATTCAGATAAAGCAACCCTAGAATTACCGGCGGAAGCCAGCGGAATCATAACGCTAAAAGCGGAAGAAGGTGACGCAGTTGCAGTGGGTGCCGTAGTTTGTTTGATTGATACTGGAGCAGCAAAACCATCAGGGGCAGCAGTAGTCGAAGCAAAACCAGTTGTTGTTGAAGCACCAAAAAAAGAAGAGGCTAAATCCGCACCAGTTGCTGCAGCTACATACGCTTCGGGAACCCCTTCACCAGCAGCAAGAAAAATATTGGACGAAAAAAACATACAGCCTTCTGACATTGTTGGAACGGGTAAAGACGGAAGAATCACTAAAGACGACGCGGTAAATGCAACGCCATCTATGGGAACGCCAACAGGTGGAAGTCGTGGTTCTGAACGTACTAAATTATCAATGTTACGTCGTAAAGTAGCCGAAAGATTGGTTGCTGCCAAAAACGAAACGGCGATGTTGACTACATTCAACGAAGTAAACATGACGCCTATTAATGCATTGCGAAATGAGTACAAAGACGCCTTCAAGGCAAAACATGGCGGAATTGGTTTGGGGTACATGTCCTTTTTCACCAAGGCGGTAACCAGAGCTTTGGCATTATATCCAGATGTAAACTCCATGATGGACGGCGATTATAAAATCGCTTATGACTTCTGCGACATTTCCATTGCGGTTTCTGGACCAAAAGGATTAATGGTTCCCGTTGTTCGTAACGCCGAAAACTTAACGTTCCGTGGAATTGAAGCTGACATTAAACGATTGGCGATTAAAGCGCGTGACGGACAAATCACTGTTGACGACATGACAGGTGGTACCTTTACTATAACTAATGGAGGTGTTTTTGGAAGTATGTTGAGTACACCCATTATCAACCCGCCACAATCCGGAATTCTGGGAATGCACAACATTATTGAGCGCCCAATTGCTGTAAATGGCAAAGTGGAAATTCACCCTATGATGTATGTGGCACTTTCTTATGATCACAGAATTATCGACGGTCGTGAGTCTGTTGGTTTCTTGGTTGCCGTAAAAGAGGCGTTGGAAAATCCGGTAGCTTTATTGTGTGATAACAATCCGAAAAAAGCATTTGAGTTGTAAAAAAAACAACTTTTCATTTACAAATCCCAACTCGTTTCTGAAATGAGTTGGGATTTTTATTTATGATTGGGTTAGATTTACTAACTCCTGAGAAAAAATTACCCTCATATAATAGCCATTTGTTATACAGAACATGAAATACGTCCTATACAATCAAACCCAAAAAAAATACCGTCAGTGTAAGTAAAATGGAATCCTTTTAAGACCAAAAACGACTGTTTTATGGGTTTTATTCGGTTTTTGTATAGTTTTTGTATAGTTTTTGTATAGTTTTTTGGGCTTCTTAAAAAAGCCTTATTTGTGAAACAGTTTATACATTTGTAACTTAATTAATCTATAAACTTATTATTATGAAAAAAATTACCCTTTTGATTGCATTACTAGCATTTTCGTTAGGATATGCACAACCTACAACCAGTGCGACAACACCAACAAAACTTGCCGCAGATGTATCTTCTGTTTTTAGTGATGCTTACACTAACCTTGCAACTGTTCAATTATTTCCAGATTGGGGTCAAGGAACAACCTATTCAAACTATGTAGTACCTGCAAGTAGTCCTACTAATAATGTAATCAAGTATACCAATTTAGATTACCAAGGTATTAACTTAGTTCCTGGGGGTAATCCTCCTGGATTAAATCTTTCTGCATTTACTCATTTGCATTTTGATGTTTGGACACCAAATGTAGCATCTTTTAAAATATCTCTTATTGATGGAACGGGCGAAACTGCATTGACACTTAATCCAACACAATCAGGTTGGAATAGTTATGATATTGTACTAGCAACTTCTTATCCTACTATCAATAAAGGAGCTATTAGGCAGTTTAAATTTGAAAAAAATCCTTTTGTTTACAAAGCTGAAAACAATACTTTTTATATAGACAATATATATTTTTGGAAAGCTCCTACTGCAGCAGGTGCAAATGCTGATTTGACGGATTTGAAAGTTAGCGGAGTATCTTTACCTGGATTTACTATTGGATCAACAACTAATTTATACGAACTTCAAGTTGGCACAACTGTTGTACCTCAAGTTACAGCCGTTACTAAATCTGACCCAAATGCTACAGCGGTAATCACACAAGCTACTTCAATTCCGGGGACTGCAAGTGTATTAGTGACTTCGCAAAATGGGTTGGTAACAAAGACCTATTCCGTTTCTTTTACAGCTACTTTGCCAAACCCAGCACCAAACCCAACAACTCCAGACGCACAGGTTTTAAGTATTTTTGGGGATACTGGAGGGCCAACAGGGACAGGATATACTACAAAATATCCAGCTGCTGATTATTTTGGCACTAATCAAGGTACGCCTGACTTAGATCTTTCTCCATCTGTTGTGAATACAGCCATTAAAATGGATTTTTCTAAAGCTGGTTGGGGCGGTGGAATTGACGGATCTTCTTATAGAGATCTAACAACTTATGGATTTTTACACTTTGATTACTTTGCCGAAAATACTACTCCAGGTGTTAATGGAGATGATGTTAGATTTATTATCATAGGACCTGCTCCGCAAGAATATAACTATATATTAAAACCAACAGGAGGAGATGGAGTATTAGTCAAAGGCTCATGGCAAAGTGTAAATATACCTTTAAGTTTTTTTACAGCTAAAGGATTTAATAAAACTCAATTTCGTCAATTTAAATTGGGTTCACTATCAGATTTGAACTCAAAAGTAGTTTATTTTGACAACATTTATTTTTCTGTAAACAATCCTGCTCTTAGTACAGAATCTTTTGAAAGTTCTAAAGTGAGAATGTATCCTAATCCTGCAAAAAACACCTTAAACATCGATGCGAACAACACGATCGAAAAAGTGGCAGTTTACAGTATTTTAGGGCAAGAAGTATTGTCAAAAAAACCAAATAACAATTCAACAACCTTGCAAACAAGTGGGCTACAAAGAGGAACTTATATAGTTAGATCAACTATTGGTGGAAAAACATCCACTTCAAAATTCATAAAAGAATAAATTTATTTTATTTTTTACAATGCAGAAAGCATCCGCCACGGCGGATGCTTTTTTGTTTATAGGAAAGTGTGACTATTTTATTTTAACAGATACAAACAATGATTGTAATAATCAATAATTCCCCTGCCTTTCAGTAGTATGTCGGCACCAATAATGCCATGAACCGGTTTTGATTTATGTTCCATTAAGGCACTATTCACGTGCGACAAATCAAAAATGACGAGTTCAAAGTCGATACAATTCCATTTGCCTAATTGCAGTTGGTTACCAACTGCAATTTGTGTATGCATTCCCGTTACGCCTGCACCTGAAGCTTTTGTCTTCGATTTTGCGGCTTTCAGTTGAAACATTTCAATACTTTCAAAACCCACACAACTATTGCTGGCACCCGTATCTAGTATAAAATCACCCTTCACGCCATTAATGCTTGCTTTCATGAGCAAATGTTGGGTTTTGGTCACTTTGAATTTTATTTTCTTGTAGCTTTCTTTTTTGAGAATATCGGGAAGGGTTTTCATAAATTAAAATAGGATTAC
>JBIKPM010000152.1:0-5670 GCA_044357435.1 Flavobacterium sp.
TGGAACCATAGATAAAAATAGTGTTTTCTAGTTTATACTTCAAAATCCGACTCTTAATTTCTTGGGAATATTCATCTTCAAAATCTTTTCCCACCAAATGAAAAGTCCAATCCGGATGTGATTTTTTGATCATTTTAGCTACTTCAACCAACAAAAAATGATTTTTTTGGATTCTCAAATTAGCCAAGGAGACTATTCGCTTCCCCATTGTGCCTTTCAAAAAAGTGTGTTCCGATACGTCACTTTCTTTTGATGGAAAATTTGGTAAATAAAGGATTTTTTTAGAAAGTTTTTTTTCTTCTGACCAACGTTTTAATTTTTGGTTTACTGCAATAATTCCTCTAAAAAAAGGCAAAATAATTTTCAGTCCAATTACAGGTCTACTTTGGAGAAATTCACTATTCCCATAATGGTCGTGCCAAATTAATTGAATTTTAGGATACGTGATTTTTAACAAAAAAGCAGTAAAAAAAGAAGTGCTATGGGCATGAATATGAGTCACCTGATTGGCAATTACAAAATGTCGCAATCTAAAAAGTGCTTTACTGTCAATAGCTCTTTTTTTATTTAGAAACAGGTAGGCTACTTTTTTATTTAACTGATTCCGGAGCACACCTTCCTTTCTGGTCACCACCAATCCTGAAAAATCAATTTTATCAACAAGCGCATTGGCATAATTCACTGCCATACGCTCGGCACCGCCTGCCTCAAGAGAATCGATGATTTGAAGTATGCGCATTTTGGTTTTTTTATAAAGATAACCCATTGGGTGTAATTATTTTTTATGGTTAATATTTGCAATTTGTCACATTGAGCTTGTCTAAGTGTCTTTTATAATGCCTCCGACAAGCTCGGACTGACATTGTAGGTACAAATTGATTTCAATTTTAACTTGAAAATCAATTTTCAACACCATTTCTTTAATTGCAACCAACGTAAAGATATTTATTTTGTGTCAATCAACTTTTCTATTTCTTCCTCAAAAACATCTAAGGTGTATTTTCGTGACCAAGCAAGTGCTTCAGTAGCTTTTTGCTCGTACAGCACATTATCCTTTATTATAATTGTGATATTATCTATATCAACCTCAAGATTAGCTGTCAACAGCAAACCTCTTTTACCCCCATCTAACATCTGTGGCACCACTGATGTTGGAATTGCCAGAGGCACACATCCCCAAAACATGGATTCCGCCACCACTTTAGGCCATCCTTCAAAACTACCCGATTGTAAAACCAAAAAATGAGTCTTTTTATATACTTCAATTAAGGATTCTTTAGTCAAATTACCTTTCAAAAATACAAATTCTTGTATTTTTTTTTCAATTACAAAAGCCTGTATCTCTTCATAAAGAATCCCATCACCATATAAATCGATGGTAGCATGAATTCCAGAGTTATTTAGCGATTTTACAATTTCAATACCATAGTAAGGATTTTTGCCTTTGGTTAAAGTACCTACAAAAATAAATCGTATTGGTTTTTGATTGGTGTTTCTAATTTCAACGGCATACTTTTCCTTTTCATAATAGGTGGCCGTAAAAAAGGATTTTACATTTTCAGTGCTATTTTCCCAATCGCCATAAACCAAAACTTGCATGTTCCGAGTTAAAAATGTGTTATTGAGCAACGCTCTCTGTAGTCGATAACTTAAAGGTTGCTTAGACTTGATATCCCAATTACTGGCATATTTTGCGGTTTTTGTTTTGTGAGGAAATAAAATCTGGACAAAACAACCCAATAACCCAATATTTCCAGGGCATCGCAAATGAATGTGATCCGCTTTTTTGATGGCATTGAAAATAGTCCAACTGATTTTGGGCATTTTATAAATAGCATTAAAAGCAGCTTTTATCCCCAAAATATCAAAACTATCAATAGGAATAAATTCTATATTGGCGTGCTCATAATGGATATCAATAGCTGACTTTTTTGATAAATCCAAAGGTGCCACAACAATCAATTTGTCGACTTTTTTGGCCCAAATGTTCATCTCACGGACATAGGGTGCATAAGCAAAATACAGATTGCTTTCTAAAATATGAGGAACATGGGTGATGATTAAAAAAGTCATTATAATTGATGAAATTGCTGTTGTTTAAATTGTTATAAATATCTTTTATTCTTTTTTAACTATACAGAAAACACTCACTCCAAATGGGAAATTGATGTAGTTGAGCATCTTATTTTCAATCAAAATCAAATTTAATAAAACGATATTTACCCACTTACTACCTACAATTTGCCCAACTTCTTTTTTACTTTGGGGCAAAAAACAAGTTAATTTTCTAAAAATATAAACTGGTAAAAACAAAGCAAAATTCCAATAACTTGATTTCAAAATAACCAATTCAGCACTTGAAAGTTTAGTTTTTAATTCGTTTTTTGTATATCTTCTATAATGCCTGTTTACCTCATCATGATAACTCCATAAAGATTGGAATGCAGGAACAAAAACATACATTATTCCTTCTATTTTCAACAACTGTTTCCAATTATGAATTGCTTTTAGGTCATCTTCTAAATGCTCTAAACAATCTGAAGCAACAATAAAATCAAATTCTTCAGATAAGTTTATATTCTGGGCATCCATTACAAAGGCGTTTTGAATTCCATTATTTCTACAATTCTGAATTGCTTTCTGGCTAATATCAATTCCGTAAAGGTTATTAATATTAAATCCCAAATGCTCTAAATCTTTTAAAAAAATACCCGATGAACATCCGACGTCTAATATCTTACTGTCTTTGGGTGCTCCCTTTAATAAATCTAACAAATACATTCTTCTGGAAACAAACCACCAATTTTCCTTTTCTACCTCATGGTATTTTTTTTCAAAATTAATATCCATTTTTTTATTTTAATCTATTCTTTTGTCAACTATATAGCGTGGTCTTTGTTTGACCTCAGCATATATTTTGCCAATATATTCCCCTATCACCCCTATTGAAAAAAGTTGTATTCCACCTAAAAAGTACATCGGCAAAACGGTTGACAACCAACCTGGCACTACATCGCCAGTGTAAATGGCAAAACCTGCATAAATACTCATGAGCAAACATAGAAAAAAGACAATAAAACCAATAGCGGTAACCAGTTTTAATGGAAAAGTACTAAACGAGGTGATACCGTTCCAAGCAAAAGAGAGCATTTTTCGGAAAGGATATTTAGAGCTCCCTGTTTTCCGCTCCAATCTATCGTAATAAATAACGTCACTTGTAAAACCCATTGACGGAATAATACCTCTTAAAAATAAATTTATTTCATTAAAATAAGACAAGTTATGGATCACCCTTTGGCTACACAATCGGTAATCGGCATGATTCCGAATCATATTCGATTTCATCTTTTGAATGAACCAATAAAAAAGCAAAGCTGAATTACGTTTGAAAAAAGTATCTGTGGAACGTTCTTTTCGAACTCCATAAACCACATCGATTCCGGATTGAAATTTCTGAATCATTTGGGCAATAACACTAATATCATCTTGTAAATCAGCATCAATTGATATTAAGGCATCAGCCTGCTCATTAAATGTAAGCAATCCTGCCAATAAAGCATTTTGATGTCCCACATTGCCCACTAATTTCAATCCTTTGATTTGAGTATTTTGGTTCGCCTTAGTTTCAATCGTTTTCCAAGTACCGTCTTTACTACCATCATCTATAAAAGCCACAAAACTTTGATTCGAAATCAAGTTATCGGCAACCATTTCAGCAATTAAATTACGGAGTTGTTTCTCGGTTTCAACAAGTGCCTGTTCTTCGTTATAACAAGGAGATATTATCCCAATAATGGGTTTTGAATTTGTATTCATCATCAGATTGTTTTAGACGTTGGAAACATATAAACTGAAATTTTATTGATTACTTTCTTTATCCAATGAATGCGATACAGCCCCGCAGCACTCATTAAATACAAAGCTACTTTTGACGGAAAAATATATCGAGGCTCCATATAAGTCAGCCCATGAAAAACAAGTAAAGAAACAGCTATTCCCCAAAAAATCCAATAGTGAATCCAATTTTTTTCCTGAATTAAAAATAAGGCAACACCAACCAGAACAAATAAATTGATTGCATTGAGTATCAACAAAAAACCCCAATACCCCACAACACCCGAAAATGGTCCTAATTTAAACTCCTGAGGTTTGACTTTACTAATAACATTGAGGTTGCCATACATGCATTTTACAAAAAACTGTCTGGCGAACCAAAACGGATGTGACAATGCATCACTTATTATAAACTCCTTGTAAACCGCTGCGAAAGAACGATTTGTTTTGGTCATTTCGGCAGCTAATTCTTCTCGACTCTTGACCCAGTTTTGATAATCTTTGCTATCGGAACGATTATTATTATCCCAAAAACGGAAGTCAAGTGGTTCTTCTCGAAACTGAAATCTTCCTTGATGGGCAACAAAATAAAATAAAGTTTCCTGATTCTCCCCTGATTTATTTAGAGTGGTCCGCTTAGCCAATTGCAAGCCTCCAACACTTAATGCGGTAACGATTAAAAAAGTAAGAGCTAATTTTTTCCCATAGTTTTCAAAGAAGGATTTATTCTTGAAATAGGAATATACAACCACCACAAAAAGAATTCCCAAGAGCAACATCGCATTGGGTCTGTTCATAATTAATAGCCACATTCCAAAATTCAAAACCAACCACCCTCTTTTTTCATGAGGCTCTTTGAAAGCCAAAGTCCATCCGAAAATGGCTAAAGTCAATGAAAAAAAGGCAGGTATTTCAGCTAAAATCCCGAAGGAATAATAGCAATGAATAGGAAAAATAAAAAAAAGTAACACCGCCAATAGTCCAACTTCTTTAGAAAAAAACAAGCAACCAACCCTGAAAATAATAAGTAAGCCAAGGGTCGTAATTATGGACAAAAAAATAACTGCATACAACCAAAGTTGGTCATCAGTAGCATCAGCTGGAGCCAACAAATAAGCTGGAGTATAGAATAATATAGGTCCTGGTGCTTTCGTGATAACCACTTTATCAAAATCAACTTTGCCTTTCAAAAATAAAGCTACATTTTTTGACTCTATATGGAAATTCATGTCTCCAAATTTATTAGCTTTAAAAGGCAAAGTGGAAACGAATAGCATCAATACTGTGGAAACCGACACAATAAATACATTTATTCTTTTAGTGGAAAAATCTCTTTTATTCATTTAATAGAGTATAATATTCTTATCAAAATAAAACCAAAGCCATCTTTTGGCATTTATAGAAGCATACTTTCTAAAGCCTGCTTTTTCAATTCCTTTTATGGAACTCAAATTGTCTTGATTCACTATCATAAACACTGCTGTCTTTTTAGCGTCTAGTAAAACCTCCTTTGCGATAGAATGAATCACAAAGGGATAAATTGATTGCCCTCTATAATTCGGGTGAGTATAACAATCTCCTATAGTTGAACCTTTCTTTCCTATTAATTTAAGCAAAAATACTTTGTCAAACAGGACGCTGTTATGAACGGAAACGCCATTGTCAATTATAAAATATTTTCTCCTCCCCTTTGAAATTACTTCGTTTTGAATTTCAAACCCCAAATCCGGAAATGGTAAAATATCCTGATTTGTCATCTGATAAATAACAACATCAATTTTGAATACTTTAAAACTTTTCCAAAATTTAACACTCATTTTTTTTCTTTACAATGGA
>JBIKPM010000153.1:0-5615 GCA_044357435.1 Flavobacterium sp.
AGAAACATGGATGGCCTTGAAAAAGAATATCCAATGAATCGCAATTAAAAGTCCTACAAAAGCTAACTTGAAAAATTCCTCCATCGGAATCTTAAACGATTTCTTTTTAAAAATAATAAACAGGAATATAAAAATGCAAGCAAAAAACATTCGATACCAAACTAAAGCATCTGCTTTGATTGTAATTAACGCCCCTAATATTGGGGTGAATCCCCAAATAAAAACAATTAAATGTAGATTTAAATACGATTGTAATTTATCGTTTCGCATTTCGCAATAAGAAAATAGCCAAGATTCCGAAAACTATATTAGGAAACCATACGGCTAGTAATGGGGAAACACTTGACTTTTCAGCCAAAGTCCCAAAAATTTTATCAAAAAAGACGAAGGCAAAAGCCAGCGCAATTCCTATAGCTAAACTGAGTCCCATACCACCCCTTCGCTTCATCGACGAAACTGCAACGGCAATAATGGTAAGTATAAATGCCGATACAGGAATGCTGTATTTTTTATACAGAACCACCAAATACACGTTGATATTTGAGGAGCCCCGGCTTCTCTCTTTATCTATAAATCGGTTTAATTTGCTCAAATTTAATGTTTCTGCAATGTATACCACTGGAGTTAAATCTTCTAAATCAAAACTAAAAACAGCCTCTTTTTTATCCGCTTTTTCAATTTTGTCTTCTAATTCACCCACCGTTCTTTTCGTATAATTGTACATCGTATAGGTACTGTCTTTTGGATTCCATTTAATCCTGTTGGCTGAAATTTTATAGACTAATTTGTCCTTTTTAAACTTCTCTAAACTGAAGTTAAAAGCCACTTTTGATTCGGTGTTAAAACTATTGACATAAATAAATTCATCATCACTTATCTGACGGTACACATCCGTATCGTCCCCCTTCATCATCTCCTTTCCTCCAGTTTTAAGGTAGGTATACCGGAAATTATTAAATCCTTCACTCGATTTTGGAACAATAAAAAATCCCATTAATAAAACAATCACAGAAACAATGGTTGCCCCAATCAAATAGGGTCTCAAAAACCTCGTAAATGAAATCCCGGAACTCAGTATGGCAATGATTTCGGTATTATTGGCCATTTTTGAAGTAAACCAGATAACTGATAAAAACAAAAATATCGGGAACAATAAATTCGTGAAATAGATGGTGAAATGATAATAATAAATTGCGATATCAACAAATGGGATTTCATGTTCCAGCATGAAATTGATTTTCTCCGAAACGTCAATAATGATCCCGATAGGCGCAAACAACAGCAACATTACCGCAAAAGTGGATAAGTATTTTTTTAGGATGTATTTGTCTATTATGTTCATTTTTTAAGTTTAGGAGTTTAGAAGGTTATTAGGCTAGGAAATTGGTTTATTCAGTATACTTAACACCTAAACTTATAACCTTCTAAACTATTCTTAAAGTCTTTGGCTCATGTTTCGAACCATCATTTCTTTCCAAGTTCTAAAATCTCCGGCTAAGATATGTTTTCTGGCCTCACGAACCAACCACATATAAAATCCTAGATTATGTATCGTTGCAATTTGTTTTCCAAGGTATTCATTGGCTGCAAACAAATGGCGCAAATAGGCTTTTGTGTATTCCGTGTCGACAAAAGTATGACCCATTTCGTCAACTGGCGAAAAATCGTCTTCCCACTTTTTGTTTTTGATGTTAATGGTTCCGTTTGCAGTAAACAACATTCCGTTTCTGGCGTTTCGTGTTGGCATCACACAGTCGAACATATCGATTCCTAATGCAATATTCTCCAAAATATTTATTGGAGTTCCAACTCCCATCAAATAACGCGGTTTGTTTTCCGGAAGAATTTCGCAAACTATTTCAGTCATCGCATACATTTCTTCTGCAGGTTCGCCCACCGAAAGGCCGCCAATGGCGTTGCCCTGCTGACCTGAATTCGCTATATATTCTGCCGATTGTTGACGTAAGTCTTTGTAGGTACTTCCCTGAACAATCGGAAAAAAGGTTTGGTCATAGCCATATTTTGTTGGTACTTTTTCCAAATGAGTGATGCATCTGTCCAACCAACGGTGGGTCATTTTCATCGATTTTTGTGCATAACGATAATCACAAGGATAAGGTGTGCATTCGTCAAAAGCCATGATGATATCGGCACCAATGGTTCGCTGAATTTCCATCACGTTTTCTGGCGTGAAAAAATGGTAGGAACCATCAATATGAGATTTAAATTTCACTCCTTCTTCCTTAATTTTACGGTTCGCAGAAAGTGAGTAGACTTGGTAACCACCGGAATCAGTCAAAATATTACGATCCCAATTCATAAATTTATGCAAACCACCCGCTTTTTCTAAGATTTCAGTTTGTGGTCGAAGGTATAAATGATAGGTATTTCCCAAAATAATATCCGGGTTAATATCGTCTTTCAACTCGCGTTGGTGCACCCCTTTTACCGATGCAACCGTTCCCACGGGCATAAAAATTGGAGTTTCAATCACGCCGTGGTCGGTGGTAATACTTCCTGCCCTGGCTTTGGTATGTGGATCTTTTTGCAGTAAATCAAACTTCATATAACATTTTTTCAGTCGGCAAAGATAAATTATTTAGACTGTAAGACTCAGGATTTAGGATTTTATTTAACAATAGCTTTCAAAAAATTGATCTGTCAAAAACTCTAAAGTTAAGAAGAAAAATTTTACAGAGAATTCTCCTTACACCTTTTTTATCAATCTAAAATACAGGGTGCTAAAATTGATTTTTCTTGAAACTAAAACAACAGATTAGTACTAATGATTTGGCTTTGGTTTTTAAGTCCCCCTTTCCTTTTTAGGAAAAATAACAATCAAAAAATAGCGCTTACACTAATTATTTAACAAGATTTTTATTTATCTTTGATTGTGCAAAAAAACTCATGCGGTTAAAATATTGTGAAATATTAAACAGGGTTTTCATCCTTCATAAACTTATGTAAATATGGCCTTACAAGAAGAATTGGAACAACAAGGGATTTGGCTTTTTAAATATAGAGGCAAACTTCCCGTAATTGTATTGCTCATAGGCACAATCCTATACTTGCAAACTAAAATCTACCCGAATACCTTTTTTATTGAAGACACCCCTTATGAAATTTATTATGAATTCTTTTGTTTGTCAATAAGTCTATTGGGTTTGGGCATTCGCCTATACACCGTTGGACACACCCCTCAAAATACGTCTGGCAGAAATAGAAATGAACAAATTGCCGAAACGCTCAATACGTCCGGCAGTTACTCGGTGGTGAGGCATCCCATCTATGCTGGCAATTTTTTTATGTGGATGGGGCCAGCGTTGTTAACGGGAAATTTTTGGTTTCTTGTCGCTTTTTGTTTTTTCTATTGGGTCTATTATGAACGAATCATGTTTGCCGAAGAACAATTTCTTAGGAGAAAATTCGGAACTATTTATACGGATTGGGCCGAAAAAGTGCCTGCCTTTATACCTAATTTTAAAAAATTTAAAAAGCCAGAACAAGCTTTCAGTTGGATAAAAATAATCAAAAAAGAAATAAATGGACTGGTGGGAATTTTTATTATTTTCACACTTTTTGATTTTTTGGGACACCTTGTTCAGAATGAAACAAACTATAATTATTTCATCAGTATCCCTTGTGCATTAACAATACTAATGTATTCAGTATTGAGATACATAAAAAAAAGAACCACCCTTCTTAATGAAATGGGTGGATAAAAATGGACTTACATTTTATGAAAAATCCTTTCAAACGATATTTTTTCAGTCCCACTTCGGTGGGTCTTTTTTTTACATAATCATTAAAAAATTACAAACTACATCTTGTATTTAACTCCAAACACAAGAACAAACACATATCTAAATAACTATAAATCAGACTATTTTAATAAATAAATACTACTTTTGATTGTGTTTTTTTGGATATATAACTACCTTTGAGAGAGTGATCCTCTAGCATTTTTACCCTTAAAAAAGTTAGTTATGAAAAAGACGTTGTTCCTTCTGTTTTTTCATTTCATATTTATTTTTTTCAGTTTTGCCCAAGACGCAAAAGACATCGTCAAAAGAGCCGACGAAAAGGCAAAAGGCAAAACTTCGATTGCCAATATCACCATCCAAACCATTCGTCCCACTTGGTCTCGTGAAATGAGCGTTAAAGCCTGGACAAAAGGCAACGATTTGACCTTGATTTTGGTTTTGTCCCCTGCCAAAGAAAAAGGAGTCGTCTTTTTGAAACGAAAAAAAGAAGTCTGGAACTGGATTCCTTCCATCGAACGCAACATCAAAATGCCGCCATCTATGATGAGCCAAAGCTGGATGGGAACCGATTTTACCAATGACGATTTGGTCAAGGAAGCCTCGATTCTGGAAGATTACAACCATTCGTTTCTGGAAGATGTGGTCGTCGATGGCAGAGATTGTTATAAAATACAGTTGCTACCCAAACCCAAATCGGCAGTCGTATGGGGAAAAGTGGTGATGTGCATCGACAAAAAAGATTCGCTGATGCTGTATGTTGAGTATTTTGACGAAGACGGAAAACTCATCAACATCATGCATTGCACCGACATAAAAATGCTCGGCGGAAGATTATTGGCAGGGAAAATGGAAATGACTCCAGCCAATAAAAAAGGGAATAAAACCGTATTAATCTATAATTCACTGGTTTTTGACACTCCTCTAAGCGATTCCTTTTTCAGCACACAGAATTTAACCAAAGTGAAATGATTCTGAAATTAATCTGGAGAAATCTCTGGCGCAACAGCCGCCGAACGCTAATAACGATGGCTTCGATTGCATTTGCAGTTTTATTTGCCATTTTGATGAAGTCTTTCCAAGATGGCGTTTTCAACAATCTAATCAAAAATGTGGTCGGTTATTATTCGGGTTATGTGCAAATTCACCAAAAAGGCTATTGGGACGAACAGGTTCTCAATAACTGCTTTGAATTGGAGAATGTTTTGACTCAAAAGCTCCAACAAAATCGAAACCTAAACGAAATCGTTCCCCGATTGGAAACCTTTGTTCTGATTTCCAAAGAAAATTCGACCAAAGGTTGCATGCTTGTGGGGACAGATGCCGTTAAGGAAAATAACCTGACCCAACTAAAAAGTAAACTCATCAGTGGAGGCTACTTTAACAATAATGAAGATGCCGTAATTCTTGCCGAAGGTTTGGCAAAACGAATCAATGCCAAAGTCAACGATACCATTGTTTTATTCGGGCAAGGTTTTCACGGTGCAATGGCTGCCGGAAAATACAAGGTAAAAGGCATTGTACATTTGGCTTTACCAGCCTTGAACGATGCATTTGTTTACTTGCCTTTGGCCGCGACCCAATATTTTTTGAGTGCCGAAAACAGGATCACTTCCATTTCCTTGGGAATCGACAATCCTGAAAATGGAAATGCCATCGTCAAAAACCTGAAAACGGCAATTGGACAAAAATACGAGGTAATGTCTTGGCAGGAAATGATGCCCGAAATTGCCAATCATATCAGGGCTGACGGATTTTCATTTTACGTTTTTTCAGGAATATTGTACCTCATCATTGGTTTTGGGCTTTTTGGAACCATTTTGATGATGACAGTTGAAAGAACTCATGAATTTG
>JBIKPM010000154.1:0-5576 GCA_044357435.1 Flavobacterium sp.
CATCATATTCGCCAATTTTTGTTCTGCGTAAAACCGTTAAATGTGCGCCAGAATCCATGGCTTTGCCAAAATCATAAGCCAAAGAACGAATATAAGTCCCTTTGCTGCAAACGACTCTAAAATCAATTTCAGGAAGGGCAATTCGGGTGATTTCGAATTCGTGGATGGTCGTTTTTCGACTGGCTATTTCGACGTTTTCTCCTGCACGAGCGTGTTCATACAAGCGAACACCGTCTTTTTTTATGGCCGAAAAAATGGGGGGTTTTTGATCAATTTCTCCCAAAAATTGCTTTACTGTTTCGTGAATTAAGGATTCATTAATATGTGAAGTATTGAAAGTTTGGTCTATTTCAGTTTCTAAATCGTATGATGGAGTAGTGGCTCCAATATAGAAAGTTCCTGTATATTCTTTAGCTTGTCCTTGCAATTCGGTAATTCTTTTAGTAAATTTCCCAGTACAAACCAGCAATAATCCAGAGGCTAATGGATCTAAAGTTCCTGCATGCCCAATCTTGAATTTTTTGGGAAGCCCCACTTTATTAATTAACACATACTTCAATTTATTGACTGCCTGAAAAGAAGTCCAATGCAAAGGTTTGTCAATTAAAATGATTTGACCATTCAAGAAATCTTCAGTAGTATTCAAAAGAAATTATTTTAGGTATGAAAAGTAAATCAACAAAAACGTACCCATAATAATTCGATACCAACCCCAAGGTTTAAATCCGTATTTGTTGATGATTCCAATAAAAAATTTGATGGCTAAAATCGCAACCACGAAAGCAACTAAATTACCTATCAAAAACATCATGATGTTGTCGTTTGATTTCAAAATCAATTCATAACCCTTCGCTTGAGAAGTTTCGTATGTTTTTAAAAACACCGAATAACAGGTAACTGCCAACATCGTTGGAACCGCCAGAAAAAATGAAAATTCCGCAGCCGTATTGCGGGATAATCCTTGTTGCATTCCGCCAATGATGGAAGCTGCAGACCGGCTTGTTCCAGGCATCATTGCCAAACATTGCCAAAAACCAATAGTCACCGCTTTTTTAACGGTAATGTCTTCTTCATTTACAATCGTGGTTTTGTCCTTGAAATATTGGTCAACAAAAAGCAGAATTACACCCCCAAAAATCAAAACAATAGCGATGGGAACAGGATCTCCAAGAACGGCTTCAATTTTGTCATCGAATAATTTTCCCAAAACCAAGGCAGGAATTACAGCAAAAGCTAATTTGGTATAAAAGGCAATTCCGATTTTTAGTGTAGAAAAAGCCAAGAATTTCTTCCAATATAAAACAACAACGGCCAAAATAGCTCCAAATTGAATTGAAACCTGAAAAAGCTTTACAAAATCGTCTTCCTGGATTCCAAAATAGGAACTTGTGAAAATCATGTGAGCCGTGGAAGAAATGGGAAGATATTCAGTTAATCCCTCGATAATGGCAATAATTATAGCTTGAAAAGTATTCATTTATGCTTTTTTCGGATTTTTAAGAATAGCATAAACGGTGATTCCAAAACCAATTAAAACGGTTGTTGGGGCCAAACGGATTCTTCTAAAGTTGAAGATTTCTTCGTTAAATACATTTGGATCATCGCTTCCTCCTCCTGACATCAATATAAATCCAAGCGCTATTACTGCAATTCCAACCAGTAAAATTTTGTAATTTACTTTTTCAAAAAGGAACTCCTGTTTTTGCTCTTGATTTTGCTCTTGATTTTGCCCTTGTTTTTTCATTTTGTAATTGCGAGGAACGAAGCAATCTTATCCTCCGTTTTAAGTTTATAGTTTAAATCTGAAATCTGGCAATCGTTAATCTGCAATCCAATATTAATAAAGATCGTCTGTTCTTAAATTCAAAAATCGTTGCGTAGCAAAATAGGTGCTCAACCAAGTGATCAAAATACCAATACCAAAAACCACCAATAAAACTAAACCTACGAGTAATTTGTCGTCAAGAATTCCCAAATCGGGGAAATTCGTTTCAAGGTAAACCAAAACCCCAATCAATGCGATAATGGCCAAACCTGCGCCAATCATACCTAGTTTTATGCTTTTTGTCACAAATGGTTTTCTGATAAAAGCCTTTGTGGCTCCCACCATTTGCATTGTTTTAATGATAAATCTATTCGAGTGAATAGACAAACGCAAGGAACTATTGATCAATAAAACAGCGATAACAGTCAAGAAACCACTAATTATTAATATCCACATGCTTACTTTTTTGATGTTGTCGTTGACTAAATTCACCAATTGTTTGTCATAAACAATATCCGAAATCATGGGATTTCTTCGTAAACGACTTTCGATTTTTGCTATACTGTCTTTAACTACAAAATCAGCTTTTAGGTGGATGTCATACGAATTTTGAAGGGGGTTCGTACCTAAAAAGGTCATGAAATCTTCCCCAATAATATCCTTATGTTGCTTTGCGGCAGCTTCTTTGGATACATATACGTATGATTTTGCAAAGGGAGCATTTTTTAATTCGGAGCCGAAGGATTTTATGATGCTGTCATTCGCTTCGTTCTTGAAAAATACGGTCATAGCAATTTCTTCTTTGAAATCGTCAGCCAGTTTTTTGGAATTTATGATAAAAAAACCTAAAATGCCCAATAGAAACAACACCAAGAAAACGCTTAGCACTACTGAGAAATAAGAGGAAATTAACCTACGTTTTTGAAATTTATCAAAGGAAGAACTCATAGTTTATTGAAATTATGGGGTAAAAATAATAAAGAATTTCTTTATTTAAAGTTAATAACGCCCAAAGTTTTGACTTTCGTACAATAAACGTAAATTTGGCATCTAATTTTAATCAGTCTAATTTAAAAAACCCTTTCAGGGTTCAAAACCCTGAAAGGGTTTATACAGAATATGACAAGAGCTTGCGACTGCATGTCTCCATTAAAAACAATAAAAAAGGAATGAAATACAATCCGAACGAAATAGAGGCCAAGTGGCAAAAACACTGGGCCGAAAATCAAACTTTTGCAGCGCAGAATAATTCCGAAAAACCAAAATATTATGTTTTGGATATGTTTCCTTATCCGTCAGGAGCAGGATTGCACGTTGGACATCCATTGGGTTATATAGCCTCGGATGTATACGCCAGATATAAAAGACACCAAGGATTTAACGTTTTGCATCCCATGGGTTACGACAGTTTTGGATTGCCGGCTGAACAATATGCCATACAAACGGGTCAGCGTCCGGAAGACACGACTTCGGTGAATATTGACGGAGGCGTGGACAAAGAAGGAAATAAAATTGCCGGTTACCGTAAACAATTGGATAAAATTGGATTTTCATTCGATTGGAGCCGTGAAGTGCGTACCTCGAATCCAGATTATTACAAACATACACAATGGATTTTTATCCAATTATTCAATTCTTGGTACAATAAAAACACCGACAAAGCCGAGGATATTTCGACCTTGGTTTCCATTTTTGCAACTGAAGGAAATGCGAATGTAAATGCAGTTTGCGATGATAATATTGAAGCTTTTTCGTCAAGCGAATGGAACGTATTTTCATCAGAAGAACAACAAAAAATCTTATTGCAATACCGTTTAACCTATTTGGCCGAAACCGAAGTGAACTGGTGTCCCGGATTGGGAACGGTTTTGGCCAATGACGAAATCGTAAACGGCGTTTCAGAACGCGGGGGATTTCCAGTGATTCGCAAGAAAATGACCCAATGGAGTATGCGAATTTCTGCTTATGCAGAACGTTTGTTGCAAGGTTTGGACACGATTGACTGGAGTGAAAGCATCAAAGAAAGTCAGAGAAACTGGATTGGAAAATCCGTGGGTGCGATGGTTTCCTTTAAATTAAAAAATCACGAAGCAAATATCGATGTTTTCACAACGCGTCCTGACACCATTTTCGGAGTTACGTTTATGACCTTGGCACCAGAACACGAACTGGTTTCTCAAATCACGACTCCAGAACAAAAAGCAGTTGTAGAAGCCTACATCGAAAAAACCGCAAAACGTTCCGAAAGAGAACGTATGGCAGATGTAAAAACCATTTCGGGAGTTTTTACTGGAGCTTATGCCGAGCATCCGTTTACCAAAGAACCAATTCCAGTTTGGATTGGAGATTATGTTCTTGCAGGTTATGGAACAGGCGCTGTTATGGCGGTTCCTTGTGGTGACGAAAGAGATTATGCTTTCGCCAATTTCTTCAAAGGACAAAACGGAATGCAGGAAATCAAGAATGTTTTTGCCTTAAATTCCCCTCCATTGGAGGGGTGTCCAAAGGGCGGGGTGGATTTTGCTTTCGCCGAAAAAGGTGGATTTACGCTTCAAAATTCTTATTTCTTGAATGGTTTGAATTACAAAGAAGCAACCAAAAAAGTAATCGCAGAACTCGAAATATTAAACCAAGGAAAAGGGAAAATCAATTACCGTTTGCGTGATGCGGTTTTCTCCCGTCAAAGATATTGGGGCGAACCCTTTCCGGTATATTATGTAAATGGTTTGCCACAAATGATTGACAAGAAATATTTACCAATAAAACTACCAGTTGTAGAAAAATACCTCCCAACTGAGGATGGACAACCACCATTAGGAAATGCAAAAGAATGGCATTGGGATACGAATAAAAACGAAATTGTTTCGGTTGATGATACAGTTAATCCCCCATCTGGGGTTTGGGGGATGGAGCTCAACACAATGCCGGGTTGGGCAGGAAGTTCTTGGTATTGGATGCGTTATATGGATGCCCAAAACGAAAACGAATTTGCTAGCAAAGACGCATTGAAATATTGGGAAAGCGTGGATTTATACATTGGCGGAAGCGAACACGCAACAGGTCATTTGTTGTATTCGCGTTTTTGGAACAAATTCTTAAAAGACAAAGGTTTTGCACCAACTGAAGAACCCTTCAAAAAACTGATTAATCAGGGAATGATATTGGGAATGAGTGCGTTTGTATATAGAATTACTCCACATCTTTTCGGAAGTAAAGGAAAAAGTAATTGGAGTACAAATGGTTTGCCTCAAGTTTTTATTTCCAAAAATGTTAAAGATTTAATTTCGAAAGAGGATTCTGTTCTTGAAGAAAAAGACATAGCTTTAAAAATAAAAACGGTTAAAAAAATTGAAGAAGTTGAAATTTATTTAACTTCTCTGTTAGATTTGGAAATAAAAAAATCAACATCAATAAAATTATCAAAATTTGGAAATGCAAATCCTTTACACGTTGATGTTTCAATGGTAAATACATCTGATGAATTAGATGTTGAAAAGTTTAAAAATTGGAGAGAAGAATATAAAGATGCAATATTTATTCCCGAAGAAAACGGAAAATACATTGTTGGTCGCGAAATCGAAAAAATGTCGAAATCCAAATACAATGTCGTAACGCCAGATGATATTTGTAACGAATACGGAGCGGATACCTTGCGTTTGTACGAAATGTTTTTAGGCCCATTAGAACAAGCAAAACCTTGGAACACGGCAGGAATTTCCGGAGTTTTTGGATTTTTGAAAAAATTATGGCGTTTGTATTTTGATGATAATGGTTTAATTGTAAACAACGATACGCCAACGAAAGACAACTT
>JBIKPM010000013.1:0-16148 GCA_044357435.1 Flavobacterium sp.
ATCAATAGAAAGCAAACTATTGTTATTAAAACTAAAAAAATTGAAAATGTGCTCATTGTTTATTTATTATTTTGTTGTAAAATCTTTATATCCGAAATACGGTTTGCAAAGAAACTACTTTTTTCTGGATATTTCAAAATTAATATTTCATATGCTTGAATCGCTTTTTGATATTTTTTTTGTTCCAAATAAACCCTAGCCAAAGTTTCGGTCATTAAGTAGGAGTTGTTTGTCTCGCTTTGTTCGGCATAAGTCTTAGAAACGTCCTCTTGTCTTACAGGGGAAATCTTCGGGCTGGATTCAATAAATTTATCAATCAATTCTGTTTTTTTCTTTTTTTCCTCCTCTAAAGTCAATGTTTCTATACTGACCAAGTTTTCTTTTTCCCTAACGATAGGCTCTATTCTAGAAAGTTGAAGCCATTCTTGAAAAGAATGTTTTTCGTTTATGGAAAAATCCAAAGGTTTTCCGATTTCCAGTTTTTCGACTGCTATTTTTGTGTTTTCTTCTACTTCGGATGCTCCTTTAATAGAAGTAAGAATGGATTGTTCTAGAGGGTTTATTTTTGGTTCAAGCCTTATTTCGGATTTAATTTCTTCAAAATCTACAACGCTAATATCAAGAAGTTCGAGTACTTTTTTATCGTATAGCCCTTTTTGGATGGCAACAAAAGTATCCGAAGTGATGAAATCGAAAAGAACTGTTCTGTCTGTGGTGTTTGCTGCGGTAACTTTTAGCGCATAATTATACTTGAAACTATTTTGATTGAAGAGTCCTTTCAATCGCAAAGCCCTTGCACTTTGAAAAAATGGAAATTCATCCAGCACTTTTTCTAATGCATCAGTTTGCTTCCCATTGATAGCATCTGGTTTATTAATCAAATAAGTATAATCGGTTACATTCATTTTCAGATTTCAGATTTTAGATTTGCTTCGCCTGTTCGCCATTCTGGCTCAAGTCAGATTTCAGATTTCAGCTGCTAACTGGAAACTGCTATCTGCCAAATGGTTATTACCATTTTGCCAATGATTCATTAAAAACATCTTGGGTTATTCTTTCGAAAATTACTTTTATGGCGCTGCTTAGAGTTGATCCCGTAAGTTGTTGCGCAGCGGGATAATCATAAAAGAAATCAAATGTTTTCTCGAAATTATCGGTTTCTTTGTTTTTATTGGTAAACCTGACATTCACTCTAATGGTTAATCTGTTTTGTGAAGCTTGCTGATCTGCTGTTGCGGTCATCGGGCTTATCCTGTAATTCGTAATTTCGCCTTCGTATACCAAGTCTCCTCCAGTTTTAACCAAATTCAAATTGGTTTGATTCTGGATAATGTCTTGAAGAGCTAACGTAAACGTGCGTTCAATTCCAGGTTCAATGAGTTCGGAATTGTTTTGAAAGTAATTTACCTGAAATGTTTTCGCATCAATTTTTCCGGTGCCGGTGAAGTTGTAAACAGAACAACTGCTGAATGCCAAAAGGATTGTAAGCGCAATGATAGGGTAAAGGTTTTTCATTTTGAATTTAAAAAAGTCAAAGATATTCAATTTTTAAAGATCAAACTGTTTTATTTTTCGGTAGAGTGTTCTCTCTGAAATTCCCAGTTCGTCAGCTGCAATTTTTCGTTTCCCCTTATTTTTTTCCAAAGATTTTTTGATCATTTCAACCTCTTTTTGTTCTAATCTCAATACTTCTTCCTCTTCGATGCTTTCTGAGAATTGGTAATTATCATCCTGCTCCTGATAATTAGTGTCGTTGTTTGGAGTAGTTATGATGGCCGTTCTTGGCTCTTCCTCAAAATCTATTTCGCTGTCATCTTCCTTCGAACCGTAGATTTTTTTGATTAGATGAGAATTCGTCTCTTGTACTTTTGTGCCTCCATTTTGCATCAATTCCAAAGTCAGTTTCTTCAGATCATGCAAGTCGCTTTTCATGTCAAATAGCACTTTGTATAAGATTTCTCTTTCGGTATTGAAATCGCTTTCGTTTTTTCGTTCTTTTATTACTGAGGGCAAATTGCTTCCTTCCGAAGG
The DNA here is from genome assembly GCA_044357435.1 of Flavobacterium sp. GTDB lineage: Bacteria > Bacteroidota > Bacteroidia > Flavobacteriales > Flavobacteriaceae > Flavobacterium. The sequence goes on from JBIKPM010000013.1 coordinate 2,032, forward strand.
CAGGTAGGATTGTAACGTTGTTGCGGTGATGTCGCGATTGGTTTCCAAAACCGAAATCTGCTCGGCCACGTTTCGCAACTGTCGGATATTCCCGCTCCATCGAAATTTTTGCAACAATTGAACGGCACTATCGTCTAATTTGATAGGAGGCATTTTATATTTTTGGGCGAAATCAGCCGCAAATTTTCTAAATAACAAATGAATGTCTTCTTTTCGATCGCGCAAAGGAGGTAAACTTATGTCTACCGTGCTCAATCGATAATACAAATCTTCCCTGAATTTCCCTTTTTCGATGGCGTCAAATAAATTGACATTAGTAGCTGCCACAATTCGAACATCTGTTTTTTGCACTTGTGAAGAACCCACTTTTATGAATTCCCCGTTTTCTAGGACACGAAGCAACCGAACCTGTGTTGTCAAAGGTAATTCTCCCACTTCATCCAAGAAAATAGTACCGCCACTCGCCACTTCAAAATAGCCTTCGCGAGTTCCTGTGGCACCTGTGAAGGAGCCTTTTTCGTGACCAAAAAGTTCGCTGTCTATGGTTCCTTCCGGAATTGCCCCACAGTTTACGGCAATATATTTTCCATGTTTTCTGTGCGAAAGGGTGTGAATGATTTTCGGAATACTTTCCTTTCCAACGCCACTCTCACCTACAACCAATACCGAAATATCAGTCGGTGCAACCTGAATGGCTTTTTCTATCGCGCGATTGAGTTTCGGGTCATTCCCGATAATTTCGAATCGTTGTTTTATTGATTGAACTGTTTCCATAATTTTTTGTTTAAAGTCTTCTTTGTTTAAGGTTTAAAGTTCTCTCGATAACGTGAAACTTTAAACCTTAAACTTTAAACTATTTTAATTCATTTCGCTCAAACCAACTGCTTCTCCTTTTAAAGTTCCGCTGGTGCAACTCGTGATTTTGACGTTTACGAAATCTCCAATTTTATAATTCTCTTTCGGGAATACGACAACAATGCTTTGTGAATTTCTTCCAGACCAATCTTTTTCTGATTTTTTTGAAATCTTCTCGATTAATACTTCTGTCGTTTGTCCAATGAATTCTTCGGAGCGAAACCAAGAGTGTTTTTGCTGCAAATCAACAATTTCCTGTAATCTTCGCAGTTTTGTTGCTTCCGGAACGTTATCTTCCATTTTGCGTTCGGCCAAGGTTCCCGGGCGTTCGGAATAGGAATACATATAACCAAAATTGTATTTCACGTAATCCATCAAACTCAAAGTGTCTTGATGGTCTTCTTCGGTTTCTGTTGGGAAACCTGAAATCATATCTTGTGTAATCGAGCAATTCGGAATAATAGTTCTGATTTTATCAATCAAGGACATATATTCTTCCCGGGTGTGCAGGCGGTTCATCTCTTTTAGAATTCGATTGCTTCCAGACTGCACCGGCAAATGGATGTGTTTACAAATATTATCGTGTTTCGCAATCACGTGCAACACACTTTCGTGCATATCTTGCGGGTTGGATGTCGAAAAACGAATGCGCATTTTTGGGAAACCAAAGGCTACCATTTCTAATAATTGGTCAAAATCTACCGCTGTTGCTTTTTGAATTTCTGAGGCGTTGACGAAATCTTTTTTCAAACCGCCACCGTACCAAAGGAAGCTATCTACATTTTGTCCCAAAAGCGTGATTTCCTTAAAACCCTTATCCCATAAATCCTGAATTTCTTTCATAATACTTTGGGGTTCGCGACTACGCTCTCGGCCGCGAGTGAAAGGGACCACACAAAACGTACACATATTATCACAACCCCGTGTGATAGAAACCAAAGCCGTAATACCGTTACTCATCAAACGCACGGGTGAAATGTCGCCATAGGTTTCATCTTTCGACAAAATCACGTTAATCGCATCGCGACCTTCCTCAACTTCGGCTAATAAATTGGGTAAATCTTTATAGGCATCTGGACCTACAACGAGATCTACAATTTTTTCTTCTTCGAGGAACTGGCTTTTCAGTCGTTCTGCCATACAGCCTAAAACGCCCACTTTCATTTTTGGATTGACGCGTTTTACGGCATTGTATTTCTCCAAGCGTTTTCGAACCGTTTGTTCCGCCTTGTCTCTAATAGAGCAGGTATTGACCAAAACCAAATCGGCTTCTTCCAAAATTTGAGTGGTATTATAGCCGTTCGATGATAAAATCGAAGCCACGATTTCACTGTCCGAAAAATTCATCGCACAGCCGTAACTTTCTATAAATAGTTTCTTGGTATTTTCGGGTTTGTATTCTAGAACAAGGCTTTCGCCTTGCTTGTTTTCGTCAATGATCTTTTCCATCGTATGTTTTCAAAGTACAAAGATAAAGCAATTTCGATATATATGACAAGATGTCAGATAAAGAATTAACAGTATTTTAAGTTCAGGGAAATAAAAAATAGAAAATTATTGTCTGCAATTTTGCCCTATAAAATTTCAAGATTAATAAAGATTAAAATATATAACTCCTCGATTAAATTCACTTTTAAAATTTTCAAAAGCCAATATTTAAAAAATTCTGCTACTTTTGTCGCAGAAAAACATACCTATGGCAAAGAATTTAGTTATCGTGGAGTCACCTGCAAAGGCGAAAACAATCGAGAAATTTTTGGGAAGCGACTACCAAGTAGAGTCCAGTTACGGGCATATTGCCGACTTGCCTTCCAAGGAAATAGGAGTAGATGTGGAAAATGGCTTCAAACCAAAGTACGAAGTTTCTGTCGATAAAAAAGTCTTGGTTTCTAAACTAAAAACTTTAGCTAAGAATGCTGATATGGTTTGGTTAGCAAGTGATGAGGATCGTGAGGGAGAAGCTATTTCCTGGCATTTATCCGAAGAATTAAAATTGGATAAAAGCAAAACAAAGCGAATTGTTTTTCACGAAATCACGAAATCAGCTATTCTAAAAGCCATTGAAAATCCACGTGAAATAGATTATAATTTAGTTAATGCACAACAAGCTCGTCGTGTTTTAGACCGGTTAGTGGGTTATGAATTATCACCTGTGCTTTGGAGAAAAATCAAAGGCGGACTTTCTGCCGGACGCGTGCAATCGGTTTCAGTTCGTTTGATTGTGGAACGGGAACGAGAAATCCAGAACTTTAAAGCAGTGGCAACGTATTCTGTTGTTGCTGAATTTACGAACGAGTCGGGGAAATCCTTTAAGGCCAAACTGCCAAAGAATTTCAATACTAAAAAAGAGGCCGAAGATTTCTTAAATAAGAATATTGGCTCTACATATAAAGTTTCGGATTTGGAAACAAAACCAACCAAAAAATCACCAACCGGACCTTTTACCACTTCGACTTTGCAACAAGAGGCAGCTCGAAAATTGTACTTGCCTGTGGGAATCACGATGCAACTTGCGCAGCGTTTATACGAAGCTGGACTCATCACTTATATGAGAACAGATAGCGTAAACTTGTCAAAAGATGCGATGGAAGCTGCTCAAGCCGAAATCATTAAATCCTACGGAAAGGAGTTTTCTAAACCGAGAACTTTTGTCAATAAAAGCAAAGGTGCACAGGAAGCACACGAAGCAATTCGTCCAACCGACATGTCTAGAAGCACGGTGAATATTGATAGAGACCAAGCACGTTTGTATGATTTGATTTGGAAAAGAACCTTGGCTTCGCAAATGAGTGATGCTGAATTGGAACGAACCAACGTTAAAATTGCAGCCAGCAATCACGGTGAAATATTCACTGCTTCAGGCGAAGTTTTACTTTTCGAAGGTTTCTTAAAAGTGTATTTGGAAGGAAGTGATGACGATGATGAAGAACAAGAAGGGATGTTGCCAGCGATGAAAGTCAATGAAAAATTACAAAACAATTACATCACTGCCACCGAAAGATATTCTCGTCCAGCAGCAAGATATACCGAAGCTTCTTTGGTAAAAAAATTGGAAGAGCTTGGGATTGGTCGTCCATCGACTTATGCGCCAACCATTTCTACCATTATCAATAGAAATTATGTTGAAAAAGGAAATCTTGACGGTCAGGAACGCAATTATACCCAACTGACTTTGCAATCTGGGAAAGTTGGTGAGAAGTTACTTAAAGAAAATACGGGTTCTGATAAAGGAAAATTAGTCCCTACCGATATTGGAACGATTGTGACCGATTTTTTGGTCAAAAATTTCGGAAATATTTTGGATTATAATTTTACCGCCAAAGTGGAACAGGATTTTGATGAAATCGCCGAAGGAAATGTGAATTGGACAACTATGATGCAGGAATTCTACGATAAATTTCACCCAACGGTGAAAGATGTAGAAGCCAATGCCGATAGGGAAAGTGGCGAGAGAATCCTTGGTACGGATCCAAAAACCGGAAAACAAGTTAGCGTTCGTTTGGGTAAATTTGGTCCAATGGCACAGATTGGAGCCGCTGATGACGAAGATAAAAAATTCGCCAGCTTGATGAATGATCAAAACATTGGAAACATTACTTTGGAAGAGGTATTGGATTTGTTTTTGTTGCCAAAAAATCTTGGAACTTATAAAGGAGAAGAAGTTGAGGTAAGCAACGGCCGTTTTGGCCCTTACGTGCGTCACGGAAGTACTTTTGTTTCTTTGCCAAAAGGGGAGAATCCATTGGATGTTACCATAGAAAGAGCACAGGAATTAATTGATGAGAAAGCACAAGCAGATGCTCCAATTGCTACATATAAGGGAGAGCCGGTACAAAAGGGTACAGGGCGTTTTGGCCCTTTTATCAAATGGAACGGAATTTTTATTAATGTGAGCAAGAAGTATAATTTCGACAATCTTTCTCAATCTGATATTGAGGAATTGATTGAAGATAAATTGCAAAAAAACATCGATAAGGTATTACATAACTGGAAGGAAGAAGGGATTTTGGTTGAAAAAGCCCGTTGGGGAAGATCAGTGATTACCAAAGGGAAAATCAAAATAGAATTGAGCAAAGACATTGATGCCACTAAATTGACATTGGAACAAGTTCAAGAAATGATTGCCAAGAAAACCCCAGTCAAAAAAGCAGTAGCAAAGAAAACTACAACTGCAAAAAAACCTGCCGTCAAGAAAGTAGTAGCAAAAAAGAAATAATATATGGAATTTGATTTTCTGAAACCTTTAGACAATGAAATCCTCCAATTTGCTAAAGGATTTTCTTCCCAGCAATTGGGAAGTAAGGTAGTATTTCATTCTTCGGAGGACTTTCCGGATTTGAATAAAATTAAAATTGCCATTGTTGGCGTTTTGGAAAATCGAGGCGATGTAAACCAAATCGAGGAAGTTGATTTGTCCCACATTCGAAAAGAATTGTATGGCCTTTTTCCTGGAAATTGGGATGCTTCCATTGCCGATTTGGGGGATATTTATGCTGGAAATTCGATTGAGGATACTTATTTTGCCTTGAAGAAAGTTGTTTCTGGTTTAATCAAGAAAAAAATTATCCCCATCGTTATCGGCGGTTCGCAAGATTTGACTTATGCGCTTTATAGGGCGTATGATGAATTGGAGCAAATGGTGAACTTGGTTTCCATTGACAATACCTTTGATTTTGGAAAAGAAAGGGATGCCGTTTCCGCTACCTCTTATTTAACCAAAATAATACTGGAGGAGCCTAACAATCTCTTTAATTTCAGTAATGTTGGATTTCAAACTTACTATAATTCACAAGAAGAAATTGATTTGATTGATAAATTATTCTTTGATGCCTATCGTTTAGGAGATGTTTCCAATAATATTGCCATTGCCGAACCTGTTTTTAGAGATGCTGATATGGTAAGTATCGATTTAACATCCGTCAAATCCTCCGATTCAGGAAATATCAGTCCATTCACTCCCAATGGTTTTAATGGAAAAGAGATTTGTGCTTTGTCGCGATATGCTGGAATTAGTGATAAAGTTTCGCTTTTAGGGATTTTTAATCACAATAATTCCAGACAAGAGTCCGTTTTAATAGCTCAAATCATTTGGTATTTTATAGAAGGTTTTCATTATCGTTCTAATGAGTATCCATTTGGAAGTAAAGAAAATTATATTAAGTACATTATTCCATTGGAAGAAAAAGAAGAGATAATATTCTATAAAAGCCACAAAACTGATAGATGGTGGGTAGAAATACCGATTATTTCTAACGCCAATAATAAGTTAAACAAAAACACGTTATTACCTTGCTCACATGAGGAATATTTAGGAGCCTGTAATCGGGAAATTCCTGAAAGATGGTGGAAAGCCCAACGAAAGAATGTTGTATAATTCAACGATGAACTGCACATAAAGCAGTTAAAGTTAATTTAAAATAGATGCAATAAATATTTTATTTATAAAAAAAAACTTATAAAAAAATCCAATTAGTGGTATTTTGACGATTTTTTTAGCGCTTAATCGATAAAATATTTTTTTCTTAGGCGATTTAATTTTAGTTTTGATTCATCAAATAAATAGTAGAATAAATAATTGGTTTTTAAAATAATAATAAATAGGTTTACGCAATTAATAATAATGAATACATAACCCAAATTTATATGAAGAAGTTTATTGCATTTACGGCAATTTTAAGCTTACTAATTAGCTGCGGTGGGTCATCTGATAAAGGCGAATTAGTTGGTGTTAAAGGAGCAAAATGGCATCCTGAAAAGCCCTTTGGAATGACTTTGATTCCAGGAGGTTCTTTTATTATGGGGAAATCGGATGATGATGTTGCCCATGTTGGAGACGCACCCACAAAAACAGTTACTGTTCGGTCTTTTTATATGGATGAAACAGAAATAACCAACAGTGAATATAGACAATTTGTTACTTGGGTAAAAGATTCGACAATGAGGGTTCGATTGGCAATTTTGGCAGACGAAACAGGACAAAAAGCAGGAGATGGAAAAGATAAAGGTAAAGGAAAAAGTGCTGGGAGTATAGGAGATTTCGCTTTCAATGATGCAGATCCTGAAAAAATGACAGCATACGATAAATATATGTATGATAACTATTATAGTATTGGTACCGATGATGATCCTTATGCCGGAAGGAAACTCAATAAAAAGGTAAAGTTAATAAAGGATACAAAATTGTATCCAGACGAGTATTATACAGAGGTTATGGATTCCATGTATTTGCCTTTAGAAGAGTCTTTTAATGGTTTGAGAACAATAGACGTTAATAAATTAAAATTCCGTTATTCCTGGATGGATATTCAAGCTGCCGCCAAAGCCAAAACAGGAAAAAGAAAAGATTTCATAACAACCGAGCAAGTAAAAGTATATCCTGATACTACCACATGGATCAAAGATTTCAATTATTCCTATAATGAGCCCATGCACAATGATTATTTTTGGCATCAAGCCTATGGAGAATATCCAGTTGTAGGTGTAAACTGGAAACAAGCAAAAGCTTTTTGTGCATGGAGAACATTGAACAAAAATACTTACATAAAATCCAAGAAGAAAGGACGTGATTTAACAAATAGTTTTAGATTGCCAACAGAAGCAGAATGGGAGTATTCCGCTAGAGGAGGTTTAGAATCTGCTACTTATCCATGGGGAGGCCCTTATACTAAAAATGACAGGGGATGCTTTTTGGCTAATTTCAAACCAAATAGGGGAGATTATGCAGCAGATCAGGCCTTATATACTGTAGAGGCAAAATCCTATGAGCCAAATGGTTTTAATCTGTATAATATGGCGGGGAATGTTTCTGAATGGACGGATACATCGTATGACCCAAACACCTACGAATATGTTTCTTCAATAAATCCGAACGTTCAAGATTATAAAAACATGCGAAAGGTGGTTCGAGGCGGTTCATGGAAAGATGTTGCTTATTTTCTTCAAGTAAGTACCCGTGATCATGAATATGCTGATTCTGCAAGGAGTTACATTGGTTTTAGAACCGTTCAAGATTATATGGGAAATCAATCAACAGAAAAAATTAAGAAGAAAAAATAAACGTAACCTAAAAAATAAAAAATTATGTCTTTACTTAATAAAAAACAAATGAATTTTGCATACGGAATGGGAGCAGCCGTTGTAATTATTGGAGCTTTATTCAAAATTACACATACTGAACTCGGTTTTGTCACCGGAAATTTAATGCTTACCATTGGCCTTATAGTGGAAGCTGTAATTTTTGCCCTTTCCGCATTTGAACCCGTAGACGAAGATTTAGATTGGACCTTGGTTTATCCAGAACTCGCTAACGGTGAAGCCAGAAAAAAAACAGTAAAAGCGGAAACTCCTTCTGATTCTCAAGGATTGTTATCGCAAAAACTTGATGCCATGCTTAAAGAAGCAAAAATTGATGGGGAACTGATGGTTAGTTTGGGTAATAGCATTAAAAACTTTGAAGGTGCTGCAAAAAGTATCATGCCAACAGCAGATTCTATAGCTTCCACCAAAAAATATAGCGAAGAATTAACTTTGGCTGCAGCCCAAATGGAATCTCTAAATAGCTTGTATAAAATCCAATTGCAGAGTGCTTCAAGAAATGCTCAAATCAATGAAGAAGTAGTTGAAAATAACATAAAATTAAAAGAACAAATGCAATCATTGACTTCTAACTTGTCTTCATTGAACAATGTATACGGAGGGATGCTTTCTGCAATGAGCAATAAAGGATAATTAGTTCAGACTTTATATATAAACATAAACTAATTATTAGAAAATATGGCAGCAGGAAAATTAAGCCCTAGACAGAAGATGATAAACCTAATGTACTTGGTTTTTATCGCGATGTTAGCATTAAATATGTCCAAAGAAGTATTATCTGCTTTTGGGATTTTGAACAACAAAATTATTGAGTCCAACTCAATTACCGATGAGAGAAATAAGGCCTCTTTTCAACAACTTGCTCAAAAAGCAGATGAACAACCTGGGCAATATGGCAGTAAAAAAGTCATAGTCGAAAAAATTAGGGCAATCTCAAAAGAGTACTGCGATTATTTGGAAAATATTAAAACAACCATTACCAGAAAAACCGAAAAAGATGCTCAAGGAAATTTCATGTATGAGCAAATGGATAAAGGGGATTTAGTGGATAGATTGTTTTTTAAAGGGGAAAAACCATCCAAAGAAGGTCAGGAATTTTTAGATAAAATTAAAAACTATCCTGCTCAAATTAAACAAATAGCTGGAAGTAAACTTCCTGAAATTGAGATTAAAAAAATTGAAAAGAGATTTGGGACCGAACCAGTTAAATCTAAAGAAGCAGGTGCTACCTTGCCTTGGATAGACTATAATTATAAAGGATTTCCTTTAATTGCAACAGTCACTAAACTGACACAATTGCAAGCAGATGTTAAAGCAACAGAAAGCGATGTAATGGCCTCCATGTTTCAATCTGATTTGATAGCTGCAGCATCTCTTACAAAATACGAACCAATAGTAGTTCTTTCAAAATCAGTTTTCTTTCAAGGGGAAGCTGTTACAGGTAAAGTTATACTTGGAAAATTTGATCCGGATTTAGTTGCTAAATCAGTTGTTGTTAATGGGATAGGCGTTAAAGCTCAGGCTGGTCAAGCCAACTTCTCTTTTGGGGCTGGTAGTATTGGAGAACACCCAATTACAGGTTCTTTTAATTTTGAAGAAAATGGAAAAATAGTTCCATTAAAAATTGCGGGAAACTATATAGTTGTTGCAAGACCTAAATCAGCTACCATATCTGCCGATAAAATGAACGTGGTTTATCGTGGGGTTGTAAACCCGATGACTATTTCATTTGCGGGAATATCTGCTGATAAGGTTTCTGCCTCAGCACCGGGATTGAGCGCTACGGGAATACCAGGGGCATTTAGTATGCTTCCGGGCGCGGGTAACGAAGTGGTTATCAATGTTACGGGAACACTACCTGACGGCTCTAAGGTTTCTGATAAAAAGACCTTTAGAATAAAAGGAATTCCAGGACCAACAGGAACCATTAGAGGGGAAATGGGTGTGGTAAAAGGTCCTAAATCAAGTTTAGAAATCTCAACAATTGGAGCCAAATTGGTTGATTTTGATTTTGAAGTTGGTTTGAATGTCGTTGGATTCAATTTTAAAGTTACAGGCCAACCTACAGTGGTTGTTCCTGGAAATAAATTAAATGCACAGTGCAAGGCCGTTCTTTCAAAAGTTGGAAGGGGAGATCAAGTTACTATTTCTGAAATTAAAACTAAATTAGTGGGAGCAGGTAGTTATTTATTGCCAAGAACCGCCCCAGTAATTTATGAAATACAATAAAAGAGTGAAGTTTGGCATATAGCTTCTCCAATTAACCTATACTAATAATATGATGAATGCAAGAAATTTTTTAATAGTTGTTATTGCTCTTACTTGGAGTATGGTTTCTTTTGCGCAATCTAATTTGCTTAATGCGAAGTTTCCTGAAGAAATAGGTATGAAGTCTACCGACCAACTTATTGCTGATAATGACAAACCTTTAGAATATGGTTATGTTGATGACAGGGATATTTTGATGGGCAAAATGACTTGGGAAATTATTGATTTGAGTGAAAGAATTAACTTTCCGCTCTACTTTCCTGTTGATACTGCAAACATAGGACCTGACAGACGTTCTTTATATGATGTCTTAACCAAATCCATACGAAACGGTGATATTACTGATGTCTATTCCGACAGTTATTTTAACACCAAGAAATCGTACAAAGATATTAAAGCTTCTTTGACCCGAATTGATACTACCGATGCCGGAAGAGAACAGATTAATGCTGGGCAAAAAATTTCTCCTGAATATATTATTAAACAGGATTTGACAGCTCAGGACGTCAGCCAGTATAAAATTAAGGGGTATTGGTATTTTGACAAACGACAAAGTGAATTAAAATATCGTTTGCTTGGAATTTGTCCCGTAACACCAGATGTTTTTACGATGAACAGTGACGAAAAGGATTATATTGAATTGTTCTGGGTATTTTTTCCATCCGCTCGATATATCTTGAATGAAGCCAAATCGTTTAATGATAAAAACTCGGCGATGCCAATTTCTTTTGACCAAATATTGAATTCAAGACGATTTAATGGTACCATTTATCAAGAAGAGAATGTATATGGAGACAGGGCAATTGCAAGTTATATGAAAGACAATGCACAGAATCAATTATTAGAATCCGAAAGAGTGAAAGAAAAAATTCGAAATTTCGAACAAGATATGTGGAATTATTAAATTTCATTTTATACCGTAATTATTAAGAACTCTTGCCTGTGGTAGGAGTTTCTTTTGTTTAAAAATCATTCCTAGGTTTAAATTTTCAAACTCCTGACTTCTAACTTCCAACCTCCCACTTCAAATGATTGACTATTTAATAATAGGTTCCGGATTAGCCGGTATTTCATTCTCAGAAATGGCTTTGCAAAACGGCAAGTCTATTTTAGTATTGGATAATAATTCGCAGAACTCCTCCAAAATAGCGGGTGGTTTGTACAATCCAGTTATTCTAAAACGTTTCAGCCAAGTAGGACAGGCCAAAGAACATTTGCTGGTGATGAATGAATTCTTTTCTGCCCTAGAGAAAAAACTGAATACCCAAGTAGATTATAAAACCCCTATTTTAAGAAAGTTTTTTTCTATTGAAGAACAAAACAACTGGTTTGCCGCTTCTGACAAAATGAATTTGGCGCCTTATTTATCTACTCGTTTAATTACTAAAAAATATGAATCTATAGACTCGCCTTTTGGATATGGAGAGGTTTTACAAACGGGTTATGTCGATACCGCATTGCTTTTGAAAAAGTATAAAAACTACCTCATAACAAACCAACTCTTCCTGGAGGAATCTTTTGATTATGTGCTTTTACAGGAAGAAACGGATGGAATTCGATACAATGATATTCAGGCAAGGCACATCATCTTTGCGGAGGGATTTGGCATGCACGCCAATCCTTATTTTCAGCATTTGCCACTAGACGGGACAAAAGGGGAGTTGCTCATCATAAAAGCACCACTGTTGGATTTAGATGTTATTCTAAATACCAGTGTGTTTATTTTGCCTCTTGGAAATGATTTGTTCAAAATTGGAGCCACATACAATTGGGAGGATAAAACAGCTTTGCCTACTGAAGCGGGAAAAAACGAATTAGTAGAAAGAATAAAAGAAATTATAACTTGTGATTTCGAAATTATGGAACATCATGCTGGCGTTCGACCTACAGTCAAGGACAGAAAACCCTTGGTTGGAACCTATGAACACCACAATTCGATACACATTCTTAATGGTTTGGGAACTCGTGGCGTTATGCTAGGACCAGCTATGGCAAAAGCATTATTCGAAAACATCGAATATCAAAAACCACTGGATAGATTTGTTGATATTAAAAGGTTTGCCAAAAACAGTTAGTCTATTTTCTGAATTTCTTGTCGAAAGACACAAACATATTGATGTAAATATTTCTGGACCATCTCAACACAAAAGGAAACAAAACTATATTAGAAGCTAATATGGCAATAAAAGCTACTTTTAAACTGGTATTAAGAATAGAGAAAGAAATTATGAAAGCAGCTATTCCAAGAGCCACATTCAATCCATAACTCACATACATTGCCCCATAAAAAAAGGAAGGTTCAATCTGGTATTTCAAACCACAATGACTGCATTTTTCATTCATTTTGAGCAATTTTGAAAAATGTAACGGATTTTTATCCAAATACATACTCTCATTCTGACATCTAGGACAAGTTCCTGTTAAAATGCTATTTAATTTGGATCCTTTTTTTAACATTTGCAAAAAAATTACTTTCTCCTTTTTTGGAGTTGCAAATTTACAAATACAAAACACAATAAATGCTTAATATACATAATTTATCCGTTTCTTTTGGAGGAACTTATTTGTTTGAAGAAGTTACCTTTCGATTGGGTGCAGGAGACCGTGTTGGTCTAGTTGGAAAAAACGGAGCAGGGAAGTCTACGATGCTTAAAATCTTGGCGAAAGATTTCGCTCCAGACTCTGGGGTTATTTCTCAGGAAAAAGAGGTTCGAATGGGTTTCTTGCGTCAGGATATCGACTTTGAACAAGGTAGGACGGTACTTGAAGAGGCGTATGAAGCATTTACGGAGATTAAAATTGTAGAAAAGAAACTGGAGAAAATCAATCATCAGTTGGTTACTCGAACGGATTATGAAAGTGATGAATACAGCCAAATTATTGAAGACTTATCGGATTATACCCATCGTTTCGAATTATTGGGAGGCTATAATTATGTGGGTGACACCGAGAAAATTCTGCTTGGATTGGGTTTTAAAAGAGAAGTTTTTGACAATCAAACTGAAACTTTTTCAGGTGGTTGGAGAATGCGTATTGAATTAGCTAAATTATTATTACAGGTCAATGACGTATTGCTTTTAGATGAGCCTACGAATCACTTGGATATTGAGAGTATCATTTGGTTAGAAAGTTTCTTGCGCAATTATCCCGGTGTTGTCGTGATTGTCTCCCACGATAAAATGTTTTTGGATAATGTAACCAATAGAACCATAGAAATATCCCTTGGAAAAGCGTATGATTTCAACAAACCATATTCTGAATACTTGGAATTGCGTCATGAAATCCGAGAAAAGCAATTGGCTACCCAAAAAAACCAAGCCAAAAAAATTGAGGAAACCGAAAAGTTAATAGAGAAATTCCGTGCGAAAGCTTCCAAAGCTTCGATGGCGCAATCCCTTATAAAAAAGCTCGACAAAGTGGAACGTATAGAGGTGGATGAGGATGATAATTCCGTGATGAATATTACTTTTCCAGTTTCAAAAGAGCCGGGAAGAGTGGTTATTGAAGCAGAGAATGTAACCAAAAAATATGGTGACAAAACGATTCTAAAAGACATTAATCTGTTAGTTGAACGTGGTAGTAAGATTGCTTTTGTCGGGCAAAATGGGCAGGGAAAGTCCACTTTTATCAAAGCGATTGTAAACGAATTTAAATATCAAGGATTTATTAAATTAGGGCATAACGTACAATTGGGCTATTTTGCCCAAAATCAGGCTGAATATCTTGACGGCGAAATTACATTATTGCAGACCATGGAAGATGCTGCAATGGACACCAATCGTATGAAAGTGCGTGATATGTTGGGTTCTTTTCTATTTCGGGGTGATGATGTCGAGAAAAAGGTAAAAGTCCTTTCAGGGGGGGAAAGAAATCGTTTGGCGTTGTGTAAACTATTATTA
>JBIKPM010000155.1:0-5535 GCA_044357435.1 Flavobacterium sp.
TGCATCGAATTGGCCAAAAATGGTTTGGGAACAACCTATCCCAACCCAATGGTAGGAAGCGTTATTGTATATGAAGGCAAAATCATTGGCGAAGGCTGGCATAAAAAATCGGGAGAACAACACGCCGAAGTCCTTGCGGTGAATTCCGTTAAAGATAAAACTCTGTTGACAAAATCGACTATTTATGTCAGCTTGGAACCGTGCAGCCATTATGGGAAAACGCCGCCTTGTTGTGATTTGATTATTAAAAATGGAATTCCAAATGTAGTAATTGGAACCGTTGACCCCAATATAAAAGTGGCCGGAAACGGCATCAAAAAATTAATCGATGCCGGAGTCAGTGTTATAGTTGGCATTCTTGAAAAAGAATGTAAAGAACTGAACAAACGTTTTTTTACTTTTCACGAAAAGAAAAGGCCTTATGTTATTTTGAAATGGGCGGAGAGTCAAGATGGATTTATTGCCCCTGCTAAAATTATTCGCAAAGAACAAAAACCATTTTGGATTACCAATGAATACTCGCGGCAATTAGTCCATAAATGGCGAAGTGAAGAGCAAGCAATTCTAGTGGGAACCAATACCGTCATCGATGACAATCCGAGGCTAGATGTGAGAGACTGGTCAGGAAATAATCCCATCAGAATTGTTTTGGACAAGAATAATCGCATTCAAAATGACAGTCATGTATATGACAATCAGACAAAAACAATTTTTTTATGCCATTCGATTACTTCAATTAATTCAGAAAACACTATCTTTGAAAAGATTGATTTTGAAAAAAATATAGCGTCACAAATACTGGAAATACTATATAAACACAAAATTCAATCCCTAATTATTGAAGGAGGTAGACAAACGTTACAAACTTTTATTAACGAAAACCTTTGGGATGAAGCCCGGATCTTTGTCGGGAATGAATCCTTTGAAAATGGAACAAAAGCACCAATAGTAGTTATGAAATCCATTCAAAAACATACTATTGAAAATGATGAACTTATAATATTCAGCAACCATGATTAATACCATTATTTTTGATTTTGGAGATATTTTTATCAACCTAGATAAAAAAGCGACCGTTGATGGCCTTGAAAAGTTGGGACTGAAAAAATGGAATGAAGACCTGAATCAATTGAACATGCAGTTTGAAAAAGGACTTATTTCCGAAGAAAATTTCCTACTCGGTATTCAAAAACACATTCCTGAAGCTTCCATAAACGAAATATTGAGTGCTTGGAATACCATTCTTTTAGATTTCCCATTATATCGTTTAGAATTTCTGCAGAAGCTTTCTAAAAAATACCGCCTATTTCTATTGAGCAATACCGATTCCATCCATATTGACACTTTCGAGCAAAAAAATGGAGTTTCCTTTTACAGTGATTTTTACCAATGTTTTGAAAAAGTATATTTTTCATTTGAAATTGGATTACGAAAACCTGATGCCGCGATTTTCAACTATCTTGTCAATAAACACAATATATTGGCAAAACACACTTTATTTGTGGATGACAAAAAAGAAAACACCGATGCGGCACTTTCGCTTGGATTTAACGTTTGGAATTTACAAGTTGGGCAGGAAGATGTAGTGAATTTATTCGAAAAGAAAATACTTTAATTTTTGGAATCCAAAGACACTTACAAAACCATTGCCTTCCCCTCGTCAGCAATTCTATTTAAAGAAAAAAACAGTAAATTCTTTGCCCATGCATTTCCGATACAGTCGGAAAATGAAGCAAAGCCCATCCTTGAAAATTTAAGAAAAGAATATCCAAATGCGGTACACTATTGTTATGCCTATCAAATTGGCACCGAAATACTGACACACAGGGCAAATGATGATGGTGAGCCGAGCAACACGGCAGGAACGCCCATTTATGGACAAATTCAATCTTTTGGCCTTACCAATGTTTTAATTGTTGTGGTTCGATTTTTTGGCGGAATAAAATTGGGTGTCGGTGGATTGATTACGGCTTATAAAACCGCCGCCCAATTAGCAATCGAATCTTGTGAAATAACAGAAAAAACAATTGACATCCATTATTTGGTTTCGTTCGACTATAAGAATATCAATAAAGTAATGCGTGTGATTAAAGAAAAAAACATAGCGATTGTTAGCCAGAAAATGGAAATGAGTTGCGAAATTGAAATTGTCACCCGTAAAAAAAATGCAAAAACAATATTCGATATTTTCAATTCTATGTTTGAAATTGAAGTAAAACCCGTTCTGTTATAATCTCAAAATAAATAGGAATTTCTATTCATTTCGCAAAGAACGGTTGTCATTTTTCAATTCTATTCAAAAGTTCAAATATATAAGTTGGAGGAGCTATAGGTCTTCCGGTTTTCATGTCTACAAATACCAAGATAGAATTGCCAGTTGTTAATAACTCACCCCCTTCATTAAATAATTCATAGTCAAATTCAATCTTGACCGTTGTCTGTTTTTTTAATGTTGTTTTCAAAGTTAGCAGTTCGTCATACCGAGCTGGTTTTTTGTAATTTATAGACAATGAAACAACCGGAAGCATGATACCGTTTTCCTCCATCCATTTATAGGAAACCCCTTTATTTCTGAGCCATTCAACCCTACCCGCTTCAAAATATTGGGCATAATTACCGTGATAAACTACCCGCATTTGGTCCGTTTCAGAGTAGCGAACACGTATTTGAATTTGATGATATTCCATTAAATTATTTATTGAAAATTAAATTTTAAAAAAGCTCATACAACAATATTTTATAAAAATTGTATGTGAAATATTTTTTTTTAGAGAAATTTGTTCACATATTTGTTACCCCATAAAACAAGATTAATTTAACCTCTTTTTTTAATATAAAGATACCATTACAAACCAAAATAATTTAACCGAATTTATGAACAAGACTGCTCAATCAGTATGGGAAAACTGTTTGTCTTTTATCAAAGACAACATTCAAGATCAAGCATACAAAACTTGGTTTGAACCTATCAAATCTGTTGAACTTACTGATAACGCATTGTACATTCAGGTTCCTAGTAAATTTTTCTACGAATGGATAGAAGAACACTATGTTAAATTATTAAAAGTTGCATTAACCAAAGAACTCGGAAAAAATGCTAAGTTACTCTATAAAATCAAAATGGAGAACACTTATGGAAATAAACAACCTTTTACGGAACAATTACCAAGTGCGAATCGTGTTCCCATGAAACCCCAAGATGTTGACGCTCCTTTTAAAAATTTGAATCCAGAATTGAGAAATCCATTTGTGATTCCTGGTATCCGAAATTTAAAAATTGAATCACAACTCAACGCTAACTATAGTTTTGACAATTTCTTGGAAGGTGATTCTAATAGATTGGCCAGATCTGCAGGTATGGCTGTGGCAAATAAACCCGGGGGCACTTCATTTAACCCATTGTTAATTTTCGGAGGAGTTGGTCTGGGCAAAACGCATTTGGCACATGCTATTGGAGTTGAAATAAAAGACAAATATCCCGAAAAAACTGTTTTATACATTTCTGCTGAAATTTTCACCCAACAATATATTGATTCGGTAAAGAAAAATAATCGAAATGATTTCATCCATTTTTACCAATTAATAGATGTTTTAATCATTGACGACGTTCAATTTCTTTCAGGAAAGACAGGCACACAAGATGTTTTCTTCCACATATTCAATTATTTACATCAAAATGGCAAACAGGTGATTTTGACTTCGGACAAGGCACCAGTAGATATGCAAGATATCGAACAACGGTTATTGTCCCGTTTCAAATGGGGATTGTCCGCAGAATTGCACCAACCCGATTATGAAACTAGAATTTCTATCCTGAAAAATATTTTATATCGTGATGGCGTAGAGATTCCTGAAGAAATTATAGAATATGTGGCTCGAAATATCAAATCAAATGTTCGAGAACTGGAAGGCGCCATTATTTCCCTGATTGCACAATCTTCCTTCAACAAAAAAGAAGTGACGCTGGAACTTGCTAAAAATGTTGTTGAGAAATTCGTTAAAAATGTAAAACGAGAAATCTCTATCGATTATATTCAAAAAATTGTTTCTGATTATTTCCAGTTGGATTTGGAAACACTGCAATCAAAAACCAGAAAAAGGCACATCGTGCAAGCCAGGCAATTGGCCATGTTTTTTGCTAAAAAATTCACCAAAGCTTCTTTAGCAAATATCGGTTCTCAAATTGGCGATCGTGATCACGCCACTGTATTACACGCCTGTAAAACCGTTGACAATTTAGTTGCCACCGACAAACAATTCAAAAAATTTGTCGAAGACATCCATAAAAAATTAACGCTATAAGTGCATTATGTCCATAAAAATTTTGATGGTTTGTTTAGGTAATATTTGTCGGTCACCCTTAGCCGAAGGAATATTAGCTTCAAAACTTCCCAAAAATAAATTTAAAGTAGATTCTGCAGGAACAGGTTCATGGCACATTGGTAATTCGCCCGACGAACGATCCATCATTACAGCCAAAAAAAACGGAATACTTATCTCAAGTCAAAAATGCAGGCAAATCACCAGTAATGATTTTGACTTTTTTGATTATATCTATGTTATGGATAACACCAATTATAATGATGTCGTTGAACTTTCCGAAAACCAAGAGCATAGAAAAAAAGTACAACTCATTTTAAATGAATTATTTCCAAATGAAAATGTAGATGTGCCGGATCCTTACTACGGATTACAAAACGGATTTGATTCCGTGTATCTAATGTTAAATGAAGCCTGTGATTTAATTGCCAAAAAACTAATTGAAAAGCATATTTAAGCAATTACTTTCTAAAAAATCACATCAATCTGGATTCTTCATCGACCTAAGCATTAAAAAAGACACTTATGAAACCAGCTTCACTTTACGGAAAACTATACCTTATTCCGACAACACTAGGCGAAATTAATCCTGAAGACGTATTGCCACAAACCGTAAAAAGAACCATTGACTTCATTGATGATTATATAGTGGAAAATGAAAAAACAGCAAGGAAATTCATTAAAAGCATATATCCTGAAAAAGTTCAAGCCTCACTTAGGCTAAGCACTTTAAACAAACACACCGAAGTTTCTGAACACAACAAGATGATACAACCTTGCTTGGAAGGAAAAAACATAGGACTGATGAGCGAAGCGGGCTGTCCTGGAGTTGCCGATCCTGGTGCTGTCATCGTAAAATTAGCCCATGAAAAGGGGATTCAAGTTGTGCCTTTAGTGGGTCCATCATCTATTCTTTTGGCAATTATGGCCTCTGGCATGAATGGGCAGAGTTTCACTTTCAATGGATACCTCCCCATCGATAAAACTGGAAAGAAAACTGCCCTGAAAAATTTGGAGAAAATATCACACGACAAAAACCAATCCCAGATTTTTATCGAAACGCCTTTTAGAAACAACAAAATGCTAGAAGATATTTTACAGGCACTACACCCATCAACTTATCTTTGCATTGCGACAGATATTACCCTGCCAACGGAATACATAAAAACAATGCGAGCATCTGAATGGAAAAAAATGAAAGTTGATTTACACAAT
>JBIKPM010000156.1:0-5517 GCA_044357435.1 Flavobacterium sp.
TTCAGGCAGGAATCAATTATGTGAATTATGGTAAATTTGAGGGGTATGATGAAAATGGTCAATCTACATCTCAATTTACCGGAAGCGAAACGGCTCTATCATTTGGTTATGCTTATAATGTTCCCAATAGCAATCTTTTCATTGGGGCAAATGGAAAACTGATTTCTTCCACCTTGGAAAGTTATCACTCCTTTGGAGGGGCCATTGATTTGGGTGCCATTTTTATAGACGAAGCCAATGATGTCAATTGGGCATTGGTGTTTCGAAATATTGGAACACAGTTCACAACCTATAATGGCACAAATGAAAAATTACCTTTGGAAATTATGGTTGGTGTATCTCAAGAATTAGAAAATGTACCCATCCGTTGGCACCTTACACTAGATAATTTACAACAATGGAATATTTCTTTTTCAAATCCTGCCCAAGCCCAAACTTCTCTTGATGGAAGTACAACCGAAAAAAAAGTATCTCTGTTTGGCAATGCCTTGCGACATGTGGTTTTTGGGGTGGAACTTTTTCCAAAAAGATCATTTAATCTTAGATTGAGCTACAATTTTAGAAGATCACAAGAATTAAAAATGTTGGAACAACGTACTTTCTCTGGAATTTCTTTAGGTTTTGGATTGAAATTCAACAAATTGAAATTTAATTATTCTTATTCGAAATATACGCTGGCAGGAAATACGAGCTTATTTGGTTTAACCATTAACTTTCAAGAATAATTTGTTTCGTATCTTTGAGACTTTAAATCTAAACTTTGAACAAGAAAATTACCATAGCAATAGACGGATTTTCGTCGACAGGAAAAAGTACATTGGCAAAAGAATTGGCGAAACATCTAGGTTATGTTTATGTCGATACGGGAGCCATGTATCGTGCAGTTGCTTTATTTGCGATGCAAAATGGATATATTGGGAAAGATTTTTTTGATAAACAATCACTTATCAACAGTTTGCCTTGTATAAAATTAATATTCAAATTTAATCCTGATTTGGGTTTTGCCGAAATGTATTTGAACGGTGTTAATGTTGAAAAAGAAATTCGCACTATCGAAGTTTCTAATTATGTGAGTAAAGTTGCCGAAATTTCGGAAGTACGTTCCATGCTTGTCGAACAACAACAAGAAATGGGAAAAGATAAAGGCATTGTGATGGATGGAAGAGATATTGGAACGGTCGTATTTCCTGATGCAGAACTGAAAATATTTATGACGGCAAGTCCCATAACACGTGCCGAAAGGCGATTTAAGGAATTGCAAAGAAAAGGGGATGCCGTAACTTTTGATGAAGTTTTAAAGAACGTTGACGAACGCGATTATATTGACACCCATCGCGAGGATTCTCCGCTTGTGAAAGCGAAAGATGCTATAGAATTTGATAATTCCAACATCTCAAAACAAGAACAATTTCAAAAAGTTTTAAAATTGATTCCAATTAAATCATGTTTTGATTCAAAAGAATTTTTATGAAAGGGTACAATTTATTCAATTGCACCATTTATTATTTTTTTGATGACCCTAAGTTTGTGAGTATGTTTATTGGCCTCAGGATTATAAA
This sequence comes from Flavobacterium sp., assembly GCA_044357435.1. Classification (GTDB taxonomy): domain Bacteria; phylum Bacteroidota; class Bacteroidia; order Flavobacteriales; family Flavobacteriaceae; genus Flavobacterium. Next base: position 1,560 of record JBIKPM010000156.1, read on the forward strand.
TTCCTAAATGGTCTAGTCTGTCAATTCTGACTTTCCCGCTGGCGTGAATAATATAATTATTCTCCATAATAATGCCTACATGAATAATGTTTCCTTCCTCATTATCAAAAAATGCTAAATCGCCAGGCTCACTTTCTTCTATAAAACTAAGAGCTTCTCCCTGTAATGCTTGCTGGGAAGCATCTCGCTGCAATTTATAACCATTGAGTTTATAAACCATTTGCGTAAATCCGGAGCAATCAATCCCAAAAGGAGTTTTTCCTCCCCAAAGGTAAGGTGCGTACAAATACATAAATGCGGTGTTTAAAATGCCGTCCTTTGCTTTTATACCACTGATTTTCGTTCCTTCAAAATTAAAATTAGAAGTATTTATCTCAGCATGATTTAAAAAGGATAATGAAGATCCAAGTGGAATGGGCATTAACAAATCCGTTGGGGTAGTAATGTATTCTATCAAATCTCCATTTAAGATAATGGCATCATTTGATAATTGGTTGAAATCAGATTCCGAAATCAGCTGAATTTGCTTGGAATCTATCCAGCCTTCATAGGAATCATAATGTAATTTGATGCGATACCATTGTTTCAATTGTTCCGTGATTTCAAAATGTTCCCCAAATAAAACCTGAGAAACAATTTCGCTTTTATCGCTGTGTTCCGATCGAAGAGGGATCATGGCTAGATTACAAATTCCGAACATTATTTACAATTAAAAATTAAAAATTACGAATTAAAATCAATGTCGTATTGTTTGCAAAACTAAATTAATTACGGGTTAAATTTTAATTTTTAATTAAATTCTTTCAATAACTATAGCCGAAGCACCACCGCCACCATTGCAAATAGTGGCAGCACCAATTTTTCCATTATTTTGTTCTAATACATTCAATAAGGTAACGATAATGCGAGCACCGGAACATCCAAGTGGATGCCCCAAAGCTACTGCTCCACCATTGATGTTTACTTTAGAATCATCTATTTCCAATATTTTTGAATTGACCAAGCCCACAACGGCAAATGCCTCATTAAATTCAAAATAATCAACATCGCCAATTGATAAACCTGCTTTTTTCAGGGCTTTAGGGATGGCAATTGACGGGGTAGTAGTAAACCATTTGGGTTCTTGGGCTGCATCGGCATAGCCTAGTACATATGCTAATGGTTTTAATCCCAAGAATTCTGCTTTTTCTTCACTCATCATCACAAGGGCAGCAGCGCCATCATTAATGGTTGAGGCATTGGCGGCAGTCACGGTTCCCTCTTTTGTGAAAACGGGATTTAGTGAAGGAATTTTATCAATTGTCACATTCGTGAATTCTTCGTCTATAGAAACTGGAATCGGCTCCCCTTTTCTTTGTGGAATTAAAACAGTAGCTATTTCATTGTCAAATTTTCCGGTTCCCCATGCTTTCTTGGCACGTTCATACGATTGGATAGCGAAATTATCCTGTTGTTCTCTAGTAATATTGTATTCAGTCGCACATAAGTCGGCACAAACGCCCATGGCATTATTATCGTAAGCATCCGTTAATCCGTCTTTCTGCATTCCGTCAACCATTGTGGCAGGGCCGAATTTATAGCCATTTCGCAAATGCAGGTAATGAGGAATCAAACTCATGTTTTCCATTCCGCCGGCAACAACAATTTCTGCATCTCCATTTTGTATTGCTTGTGCACCCAACATAACCGACTTCATTCCGGAGGCACAGACTTTATTAATGGTAGTACAAATTACGGAATTTGGCAAACCGGCATAAATAGCGGCTTGTCTTGCGGGGGCTTGTCCAACACCCGCTTGAATCACGTTGCCCATAAAAACTTCGTCAACTAAATGGGAATCTAACAATATTCTATCTAATGCTGCTTTTATAGCCACAGCACCCAATCTAGGTGCTGAAACGGTAGACAAACCTCCCATAAAACTTCCTATAGGCGTTCTTACAGCTGAAACTATAACAATTTTTTTGTTCATGGGATGTTCGGGTGTTTGATTGTGATGCTAATTTAATCATTTTGTTCGAATACCAAATTTGATTTTTGATATTATTATTCCATTGAGTCCAATAAATTTGGATTTTATTTTTTTAATAAAGAATAGTTTGTAAGTTGGGTTTAATTGGCTATGCATTTGATTGTTAATGTTTTTAATTTAGGAATAAAAAAACATTTAAAAAAAGGGGTTAATTATTTGTGGAATATAGAATAGAAAGCTACATTTGCAACCGCTTAAAAGCGATATAAGTTCTTATATTGGAGAGTTGCCTGAGTGGCCGAAAGGACATGTTTGCTAAACATGCGTATGGGAAACTGTACCAAGGGTTCGAATCCCTTACTCTCCGCCAAACCTTACAAATCAAAACCCTTTAAATCATATGATTCAAAGGGTTTTTTGTTTTCAAAATGCACAGCTCTGAAATGGAGGTTTGCAAAAAAAACATTGTTATGCAAGAAAATACAAATGAAATTTCAAAATAAAAGACTTATTTTAGCTTTCGAATCTTTGTGTAACATAAAAACAATCCAAATTTTTAACATTAAAAAGGAGGATAAACATTAAATAGGTTTTTTTAATAATAAATCAGTCAGTTAAAAAATTAAAATTTGTTATTTCATCTTCCTAGGCAAAAAAAATATAAAATGAAAATAATAGCAGTCATTCCCGCACGTTACGCTTCCACACGATTTCCTGCTAAATTGATGCAGGATTTGGGAGGAAAAACCGTGATTTTAAGGACCTATGAAGCAGCCCTGCAATCTCGTCTTTTTGACGATGTTTTTGTGGTTACGGATTCGGATTTAATTTTTAACGAAATTGTTTTCAATGGAGGCAAAGCCATTATGAGCATCAAAGAACACGAGTCAGGAAGTGATAGAATTGCAGAAGTTGTCGAAAATATGGATGTTGACATTGTTGTGAATGTACAAGGTGATGAACCATTCATTAATACTGAGGCTTTGGAAAAACTGATTGCAGTCTATAAAAATGACGTCGAAAAGAAAGTGGATTTGGCTTCCCTAATGTGTGAAATCAAGGATGAAGACGAAATCAACAATCCCAATAATGTGAAGGTGGTGGTGGGCCAAAACGGTTTTGCCTTGTATTTTTCGCGTTCCGTGATTCCGTATCCAAGAGAGAAAAACGTTGGTGTTCGTTATATGCAGCATATTGGGATTTATGCTTTTAGAAAACAGGCTCTTTTGGATTTCTACAATTTGCCAATGAAATCATTGGAAGCATCCGAAAAACTGGAACAATTGCGCTACTTAGAATTTGGGAAACGCATCAAAATGGTCGAAACCGCCGACAAAAGTATTGGCATAGACACTCCGGAAGACTTGGAAAAGGCGAGAAGTATGTTGTAATTAAGAATTGTTATCAAGGTCAAAATAGCCTTTGGCTTTTATTTTGGTAGAGAAAAAATTCAGAAATAAAACCACAAAAAACAAGAACAACAATGCTTGTACGCTTACCAATACTTTTCCAATGGTAGTTATGGGGTAATAATCGCCATATCCTATTGAAGAGGAGGTAACTATGCTAAAATACACAGCGTCAAACCAAATGCCGAATGGCTTGTTTAAATAATTATCACAAGAATACAAAACCCCAAAAGCAAATATTATCTCCATATAATTGAGGAAAAGCAAAAGCATGGATCTTTTATAGGAACGTGGTTTTGAAAACATATCGGAAGCGAAGATAAGTGTAGGGATGTATAAAACGGTTTCGAGCAGAACATAAAGCATTATTCCAATAATAAAATTATTGTGTTGCCATTGATAAATTAAAATCAATAAAGGGAAAGTGACTTTAAGCAGAACATAAAAATCCAGAGCCAAGTCGCGATATTCATATCCTTTCAGACTTATAAGATATTTGATATAAACTCCGGGGAACAGCAATTGTGATGAAGAAAGAAATAACCGAACAATTTTCTCGATTCCGTTATCATCTTGA
>JBIKPM010000157.1:0-5509 GCA_044357435.1 Flavobacterium sp.
CTTACTTATTGGTTAAGAGAAAAGGGTTATGTTAATTTAAAATCAAGAATAGTATCTTTACCTAATATGAAATTTGACAAGAATACAACCAGTAAAAAGAAATCTCAAAAGTCTATTACAGAACAGGAACTTCAAGAAGCAAAATTTTTAGCGGAGGCTTATCGGAAAATGATACAAATAGCTGAAAAAGAGTTTAAAATTAATATTGTAAAAAAAAACAACAATACAAAGTTTGCTTCGCCAGTTCGCCCTTTCAGGCTCGGGTGGCAAAACGGTTATCATGCAGAGCATATTTACAGCAATAAATTCATACGCCAAAAACTAGATTACATTCACAATAAACCCGTAAAGGATGAAATTGTTACTTTGCCCGAAGACTATTACTTTAGCTCCGCAAGAAATTATGTAAGTTTAGGTAACGATTTGGGGGTAATTGTTTTATGTTTGTTTTGAAAATAGTTGTGGGCACAGGTAAACACCTGCGCTAACGATTGTAGTGATGAAACACAAAACTGCATCGAATTTTATTCAACTTTTTTATATCACGAATATCAAAATATCTAGCATCAAAATACTATAAACTAAAAACACCCCAGTAATTCAAAAAAGAATTACTGGGGCGTTTTAGCATAAAATTGCCGTTTTTATGGGTTTTAGGATTTTACTAATTTCCCTTTGACCATCTTACTGGAAATCATTTTTTTTACAACTGGTTTAGATTGTAAATCATCCAGCACATTCAAAGCCTCTTCCACATAAATATCCTTCGATAAACTTTCATGCCATCTGTCTCTTTTCTCTTTAAGCGAAGCATCTGTTTTCATTAATTCAGCTTCTACGGGCAATGAGAAAAACTTTAAATGATAGTCATAATCCGAAATTGATTTGAATTTTTTGTTGGCTTCCTCTATTCTTTGTTGCTCTTTTTTGAAATTATCCAATTTCAAGCTATAAAGATTTTCTTTGCTTCGTTTGTCAATCCATTTTGCATTTTCTTCTATTAATTTAAATTGAGGATTCTGGGCTATTCTCAATTTACTTTTCAGGATGGCTTTGTCAAAATTTTCATTTTTATTCCACATACTATATACTGCTGGGTCAATTTTGTCCCAAGGCATGGCGTTGGAAATATCGCGTTCTCCCATTTTTAAATACGAGTATTTGTCTGGCATCACTACATCGCTACTGACTCCTTCTAATTGGGTAGAACCACCATTAATTCTATAAAATTTTTGCGTGGTTGTTTTTAAAGCCCCTAAATCACCCACGTCGCTACTGCGCACAAACTGATTCAAATCAATCACGTTTTGCACTGTTCCTTTACCATAGGTTTGTTTGCTGCCAATGATAACCCCTCTTTTATAATCCTGAATGGCCGCTGCCAAAATCTCGGATGCAGATGCTGAGAAACTATTCACCATAATTACCAAAGGGCCATCCCATTCTATTTTCTTATCTCGGTCAAACAACACTTCTTTTTTTCTCCCCGCCGATTTAATTTGCACGATAGGTCCTTGCTCGATAAATAATCCCGCAATATCGACAACGGTAGATAAAGACCCGCCACCATCATCACGAACATCCAACGCTATTCCGTCGACCCCTGCTTTTTTTAATGCCTCCACTTCGATGGCAATGTCTTTACCGGCATCTCTACCCTGCTTATTTTCGAAATCAATATAGAATTTTGGTAAATAAATAACACCATATTTTAATCCGTTTCTTTCCACAATGCTTGACTTTGCGTAGGTTTCTTCGATTTCGACAATGTCCCTTATGATAGAAATAGTTTTAATCGTTCCGTCGACTTTCTTAACGGTAAGGCGAACTTCGGAACCTTTTGGTCCTTTAATTTTTTTGACAACATCATCCAAACGCATTCCGACAATATCAATTGGTTCGGCACTTCCTTGGGCCACCTTCATTAGCACATCACCTGCCTCAAGTTCTTTCCCTCTCCAAGCCGGGCCTCCCGAAATAAGTTCGGTTATTTCTGTGAAATCATTTTTCTTTTGAAGACGCGCCCCTATTCCTTCGAATTTTCCGCTTATGCTCACGTCAAAACGTTCTTTTTCATCGGGTGCAAAATAGCTGGTGTGCGGATCAAAACGCGCGGTAATGGAATTGATGTAAACCGAAAACCAATCGTCCCTATCTAATTCGTTCATGAAACCAAAATATTCGTCCAAAGATTTTGCAGCACTTTCACGCGTAATTTTTTCTAACTCTTCAAACGTTTTTGGCTTGCCGCTTTCAAGTGATTTATCTATTTTTTCTTTCTCCAGATCATTCTGAAATTCGCCTTGCTTTATAATATCCGAAGGTTTCTTGGTATCGTCTTTATCAACAATTCCTTTTTCTTTATTTTCCTGAATTTTCAAGCGGTCAACCAAAGAAGAAAGGGCCGATAATTTTATTTGTTTGCGCCATCTTTCTTTTAACTCTTCTGCATTTTGGGCATAAGGCGCCTTTTCATAATCGGTATTAAAAGTCTCGTCGACAGCATAATCAAAAGGAGTAGCCAATAGTTCTTTATAGACTTTTTGGTTCTCTGCCATCCTTTTTTTCAAACGGTTGTAGGTAAGGTCAAAAAAAGTCAATTCTTTATTGAGTAATTCATCGTCCAATTCAGTTTCAAATTTCGAAAATTCATCAATGTCGGATTGCAGAAAAAACCGCTTGGAAGGATCCAGTGCCTGAATATAATCTTTGTAAATCCCCTTAGAGAAAGTGTCATCTATTGCCGCAGGACTGTAATGCCCTTTCTCAATCACAAAAGTCAATAACTCTAATAGCATTTTATCCCTTCCTGGATCAGCATCTTGTTTCGACTCTATTTTAAACGCAAATAGGGTCACCGAAAGACATAAAATGACAAGGAGTATTTTATAATTTCTTTTCATAAAATTAATAATAGTATTCATAAATATTTAAAAAACTAAATTACGTAAAAAACTATGCCAACAAATACAAGGCTCACATAAAATTTTGTTAAAGATATAAAATTGTTTTTTTTGTTTCGAGATTAATCTTTCAAGTAAATTAATTTTGTTTTCTTTGTTTGCGGAAGACATTTAAAGTACTTCCCTCTATTTTGAAAATCTTAAAAAAATGATTTTGAAAACATACCCTGAAAAAAAGTCCAAGCCGTTAATCCTAGTAACCAATGACGATGGGATTTCGGCTCCCGGAATTAGGGCATTAATAGCTGTTATGGCAGAAATAGGCAATGTGGTCGTGGTGGCTCCGGACAGTGCGCAAAGTGCTACGGGTCATTCCATCACCATAAACGACACTTTATATATCAATAAAATCTCTAAAGATAACGACCCCATTCTTGAATATAGCTGTTCCGGAACTCCGGTGGACTCCGTCAAGCTGGCGGTAAATGAAATCCTGAAAAGAAAACCGGATTTGTGTGTGTCAGGGATTAATCACGGATCTAATTCTTCTATAAATGTCATTTATTCCGGGACGATGAGTGCTGCGGTCGAAGCCGGTATCGAAGGCATTCCTGCAATTGGTTTTTCCTTATTGGATTATGATTGGAATGCTGATTTTGAACCCATAAAATCTTTCATTCGAACTATTACCTTGGGAGTTTTGGAAAATGGTCTTCCCGAAAGTGTGGTTTTGAACGTGAATTTTCCAAAATTGAAAGAAAAGGAGATTCAGGGCATAAAAATTTGTCGGCAGGCAAAAGCCATTTGGATGGAGAAATTCGACAAGCGTAAAACTCCTCAAGGAAGGGATTATTACTGGCTTACCGGTGAATTTGTTAACCAAGACAAAGGAGAAGACACCGATGAATGGGCATTGGCCAATGGCTATGTTTCAGTAGTTCCGGTTCAGTTTGACTTGACTGCGCATCACGCCATACAACAACTCAATACCTGGAAATGGAATGACTAAAAAAGATTTGTTAATAGGATTTACAATTGGGATTATAGCCTCAATTTTGGGTAGTTATCTTTTCATCACCTTCTTTACCGGCTTTGATTTTATGACCGGAATCCACACGATGAAATCGGAGGGTAAATTGGGCAAATTAATTACGCTAGGGGCTATTCTTGACCTCGTGGTTTTTGCCATTTTACTGAAATTAAATAAGGAAATGATGGCCCGTGGTGTAATTTTAGCCGTTATTTGTATAGCGATTGTCACCTTATTTGTATAAATTAATTTCTAAAACAATTGATTAAAGAGTAAAATGAAATATTATATTATTGCTGGAGAGGCTTCGGGAGATTTACACGGTGCCAATTTGATGAAAGCATTGTACAAAGAAGACCCTTCAGCGGACATCCGATTTTGGGGAGGCGACTTAATGCAGACTGTTGGCGGAACCATGGTGAAACATTACCGCGATTTGGCTTTTATGGGGTTTATCGAAGTTGTATTCCATTTAAAAACCATTTTAAATAACATTAAAATTTGTAAAAAAGACATTGCTGCCTTTAATCCAGATGTTATTATTTTCATTGATTATCCCGGATTTAACCTGCGCATTGCAAAATGGGCAAAAAATCTCGGTTTTAAAACCCACTACTATATTTCCCCACAAATTTGGGCTTGGAAAGAAAGTCGAATTACGGACATCAAACGAGATGTCGATAAAATGTATGTGATTCTCCCTTTCGAAAAAGATTTTTACGAAGTGAAGCATCATTTTCCGGTTGAGTTTGTGGGCCATCCTCTGATTGATGCCATTCACAACCAACCCATAATTGATGACGCTATTTTTAGAAAAGAAAATCAATTAAACGAAAAACCCATTGTTGCCATTTTGCCCGGTAGCCGAAAACAGGAAATTACTAAAATGCTATCCGTAATGTTGAGCGTGGTCGACGATTTTCCGGACTATCAATTTGTGATTGCCGGGGCACCCAGCCAGGAATATTCCTTTTATGAAGGTTTTATCACCAATGAAAACATCAAATTTGTCTCAAACAAAACCTATGATTTATTGCGTATTGCCAGTGCAGCATTGGCAACTTCGGGTACGGCAACACTGGAAACGGCCCTGTTTAAAGTTCCGGAAGTGGTATGTTATAAAGGCAGTTGGGCTTCGTACCAAATCGCCAAACGCATTATTACCCTAAAATATATTTCATTGGTCAATCTGATTATGGACGAGGAAGTAGTCACTGAATTAATCCAAGAGGATTGTTCTAAAAAACGAATTAGTGAAGAATTGAAAAAACTTCTAGAACCTAATTATCGCAAAACTCTTTTAGGAAAATATAATCTATTAGAAGAAAAATTAGGCGGCGTTGGCGCCAGCCAAAAAACAGCAAAATTAATTGTGGCAGATTTGAAACAATTTATTTGATTGGTTCTACTGGAAATATTGTAAAAATTCATTTTTTTCGAACCATTAAGTTAAGTAGTCAACCCTTAAATATGTTATAACAAATTGATTGTTAATAACTTGTAAATAAAAATAGTTCAAAAACACTAAGTTAAATTGCCAAAAAGTGTATATTTCAGTATAAAAAAGTGGCAATAT
>JBIKPM010000014.1:0-15963 GCA_044357435.1 Flavobacterium sp.
TCTACAGTTTCAAAAGCACTTAATGATAGTCCCGAAATCAGTGAACAAACGAAAACTAGAATAAAAGAATATGCCAAACTCAAAAACTACAAACCAAATGTTATTGGCCTGAACCTGAAAAACAGGAAGACAAAAACAATTGGAGTTATTATCCCTAACATTTTGGATTCTTTTTTTGCCAAAGTTTTTAGTGGAATAGAAAAAATTGCTGATAAAAAAGGGTACAATGTAATTATGTGCATCTCCAACGAATCGTTGGAGAAAGAAGTACGTATCATAGATATGTTAAGTAATGGAACCATCGATGGTTTTATTTTATCCATTTCAGAGGAAGCACAAAAATTAAAGGAATACAATCACCTTAAAGACATTATAAATGAAGGTACCCCTATTGTAATTTTTGATCGCATTGTCGATGAAGTAGCTTGTGACAAAGTGATAGTAGATGATTTTGATTCAGCATTAAATGCTACCCAACATCTAATAAATACAGGATGTAAAAACATTGCCTTGTTTTCTTCAGTTGACAATTTAAGCGTAGGTAAATTAAGAGCGGAAGGGTATTTACAGGCGCTAAAAAATAATAATATTATCATAAACCCTAATTTGATTATTCGTACAGATTCCGAATCTGATTTAAAAAATAAAATAGAGACCGTTTTTGATACTAATACAATTGACGGAATATTTGCCGTAGTAGAAAATGATTCCGTTGCGGCATTAAGAATTAGTCAAAAAAAAGGATATAAAGTTCCGGAAGAGGTTTCTATAATTGGTTTTGCCGATGGGATTCTAGCCTCAAGAAGATTGTCTCCAAGCTTGTCCACCTTAAGTCAATATGGGGTGGAAATTGGTGAAGCCGCCGCCAAATTAATGATCAACAGATTGGAATCGAAAGAAGAAAATCTGCCTTTTGAAACGGTAATCATTAAAACCGAATTAAGAGAGCGAGAGTCGACAAGGAAGTTGTGATTTTTTGAAAATATTTGTAAAAGGCATCTTTTTTTCTAAAAAAAAGATAACTTTATAATTTACAATCAAGATGTTATTAAATAATATGCGAAAATTTTGCTTTTGTATTATCTCCTTTTTTTTCATAAATTCAATTTTTGCTCAAGAAAAGTTGGATATTTATGATATTGCCAGAAAAGGAACGATAGATCAAGTAGAATCAATTTTCAAAGAGAACCCTGAAATAATTAACACTAATAATGAACATGGTTTTTCGCCACTTATATTGGCTTGTTATAATGGTAATGAAGCTGTGGCCACTTTTTTAATAGAAAAAGCTAATATTGACTATGTTTCCAATGAAGGAACTGCACTTATGGCAGCAGTGGTTAAAGAAAATACCCGGTTGGTAAATTTGTTATTAGAAAAAAAGGTAAATCCAAATTTAACAAACAAACAAGGAACGACCGCTTTGATTTATGCGGTGCAATTTAAAAATCTGGAGATAATTAGGTTGCTTTTGAAGTTCAAAGCAAGCAAAACACAAATTGACAAGCAAGGAAAAACAGCTTTTGAATATGCTGTTTTTTCGAATAATGAGGATGTTATTAATCTTTTAAAATAAACTACCATGAGAAAAAAATTACTTTCCATTATAGCTTTGGCTCTTAGTTTGCCATCATTTGCTCAATTTACTACCGGAACCGTTACTTTAACAACTGGCATGACGCTAAAAATTGACACAGATGCCACATTAGTAACAGTAACATTAACGGGACCAAGTAATACATGGTTGGGGATCGGTTTTGGGGGTACTTCTATGGCTCCTGTAACTGATATGTTTATTTGGAATGCTTCAGCAAGTAGGGACTATACTTCATCAGGACAATCTACACCATTACCTGATACATCACAAAGTTGGACTGTCGTTTCGGACAATGTTGTTTCTTCTTCAAGAACAGTCGTTGCAACCAGACCATTAGCTTCAAGCGGGGATTTTACATTTAGTAATAATAACAGTAATATTCAGATAATATACGCATTAAGTAATTCGACAATTTTTAGTCAGCATAATGGAGCCAAAGGAGGAAGGACGTTAACGAGAAGCGCCTTAGGTGTAGAAGATTTTTCTTTAAATAGTGCTACAGTATATCCAAATCCTTCTGGTGGAAATTTTATGATTAATTCAACTTCAGGAGTAAAAAAACTAAATGTTTATTCTCAAGTAGGCGCTTTTGTTAAAACTTTTGAATTTGAAGGGAATTTAAACCAAGTTGAAGTATCCCTGAAAGGGCTACAATCTGGAGTTTATTTAATCGAACTTCAAAATGACAGTGAAAAAACTTGGAAAAAAATTATAATCGAATAGTATCAATGCGCTTCCAGCCAATCTCTTCCTGCTCCTAAATCTACATCCAATGGAACGTCGAGTTGGAATGCATTTTCCATTTCGTGTTTAATCATGGGCTGTATTTTATCAAGTTCCGAGTTATGAACATCAAAAACAAGCTCATCGTGTACTTGAAGCAGCATCTTCGACTTCCAGTTTCCGGATATTAGTTTTCTGTGAATGTTAATCATCGCAATTTTGATGATATCGGCAGCACTTCCTTGGATTGGGGCGTTGACGGCATTGCGTTCGGCAGCACCGCGAACCACAGCATTTGCCGAATTGATGTCTTTTAGGTAACGACGTCTTCCTAAAATAGTTTGCACATAACCATTTTCCCGCGCACTTTCTATTTGTTCCTGAATGTAGGTTTTCAGTCTTGGATAGGTTTTGTAATAGGCTTCAATCAAGGCGGCACTTTCGCTTCTGGACAAGGAAGTTTGGTTGCTCAATCCAAAAGCAGAAACGCCATAAATAATCCCGAAATTCACGGTTTTGGCGTGGCTTCGTTGTTCGCGAGTCACTTCTTCCAGCGGAACATTAAACACTTTCGAGGCAGTCGATTTGTGAATGTCTTCGTGATTTTTAAAGGCGGCAATCATATTCTCTTCGCCAGACAAAGCGGCGATAATTCGCAATTCTATTTGGGAATAATCCGCAGAAACCAAGGTGTAATTTTCGTCTCTGGCAACAAATGCTTTCCTGATTTGGCGACCGCGTTCGGTACGAATTGGGATATTCTGCAAGTTGGGATTATTGGAACTCAAACGACCCGTCGCAGCAACAGTTTGCATATAATCGGTGTGAATGCGATTCGTGACTTTGTCCACCTGATTTGGCAAAGCTTCCACGTAAGTGTTTTGTAGTTTTATCAATTGACGCCAATCGAGAATGTCTTTTACAATGGGATAATCGACAGCCAGATAGCTTAAAATCTCTTCCCCTGTTGCATATTGTCCGGTTTTGGTTTTCTTTTGTTTGGCTCCGCCAATTTTCAATTTGTCAAATAAAACTTCACCCAATTGTTTTGGAGAAGCCAAATTAAACGAATGACCAGCAGTTTCATAAATGGATTTTTCCAATGCTTTGATGTCATTGTCCAATTCTTTCGACAATGATTTCAGAAAACCGATATCCACTCGAATGCCTTCCTTTTCCATATCGGCAAGCACTTTTACCAATGGAATTTCAATTTCTTCAAAAAGTTTTTTGGTCCCTGTTTTGTCCAGTTCCAACGTGAAAATTTCTTTTAGTTGCAAAGTAACATCGGCATCTTCAACGGCATATTCCTTGATTTCTTCCAATTCGATGTCTCGCATCGATTTCTGATTTTTGCCTTTTTTGCCAATCAAATCTTCGATAGATTTTGGGGAATATCGTAAGTAGGTTTCCGATAAAATATCCATATTGTGTCGCATATCCGGGTTGATGAGATAGTGCGCAATCATGGTGTCGAATAATTTCCCTTCTACTTTAATATTGTAATTGGAAAGAATTTTTAAGTCGTATTTTAAATTCTGCCCAATTTTTTCGATTTTTTCATTTTCGAAAAACGGAATGAATTTGTTGATTAAAACTTGGGCTTCTTCCTGATTTTCCGGAAACGGAACGTAAAATCCTTTTCCTTTTTCGAAAGAAAACGAAATTCCGACCAATTCTGCGTGCAAAGCATCCAAACCTGTGGTTTCGGTATCAAAGCAAACCGAAGATTGATTTTGTAGATTTTGTAACAACAATTTCACGCCCAAATCACCTTGTATAATCTGATAGGAATGTTCGGTATTTTCTAATGAATTGTAATATTGGTGTCTCGTTTCTTCCGAAGTTTCGTCATGATTGGCACTGCCAAAAAGATCAAATTGTTCTTCGTTTTTGGGCTGCGGTTTTTTATATAATTTAGCTTCGTCTATAGGAGCGTTTGCTGTCGCCGTTCCTCCTTTTTTGAAGATAGCGTCAAACTGTTCCGCCATTCTTCGGAATTCGAGTTCGTTGAAAAGCGCATCGGTTTTGTCAACATCGGGTGTCGATAATTCATAATCGGTTTCATCGAAAACTACCGGACAATCTAATAGAATAGTTGCCAGAGTTTTGGACAATAATCCTTTTTCCTTGTTGGCTTCGATGTTTTCCTTCATTTTGCCTTTCAGCTTGTCAGTGTTTGCCAAAAGGTTTTCCATTGTGCCAAATTCCTTCAGTAATTTTTTGGCGGTAACTTCCCCAACACCCGGCAGTCCCGGGATATTATCGGCGGTATCTCCCATCATTCCGAGAAAATCAATCACTTGGTCTGGATGCTCGATTTCGAATTTTTCCAACACCTCGGTAACCCCCCAAATTTCTATTCCGTTGCCCATTCGAGCGGGTTTGTACATGAAAATATTTTCGGAAACCAGTTGCGCAAAATCCTTGTCTGGAGTAACCATAAAGACTTTGTAGTTTTGTTTTTCGGCTTGTTTGGCAATGGTTCCAATTAAATCATCGGCTTCATAGCCTTTGACTTCTATAATAGGAATGTGCATCGCTTGCAATAATTTTTGGATATAAGGAATGGCAATTTTTATGGCTTCGGGAGTTGCATCGCGATGCGCTTTGTATTCCGGAAATATTTCGTTTCTTAAATTGCTTCCGCCATTGTCAAACGCCACGGCCAAATGGTCTGGTTTTTCACGTTTGATTACATCCATCAGGGAATTCATAAAACCCATGATGGCCGAAGTGTCCATTCCTTTGGAATTAATCCGAGGATTTTTTATAAAAGCATAGTAACCGCGGAATATTAAAGCATAAGCATCGAGAAGGAAAAGTCGTTTTTGAGCCATAATGGAATAAATTATAAAGGCGTAAAAGTAACGAAAGTTTGTAACTTCTCAGGATGTTTTTTGCCTTAGTTTCAATTGAAATTATTTTGATATTTTTTGAAAAGGCAGGTTGAAATGCGATTTGTTAACCTTATTGTAAAAGTATGTTTTTGAATAATTTTGGTATGGTTTTAGTTAAGATTGAATTAATTAAAATTCATTTCACCTAATTAATTCGTTATTTTGCACAAAATTTATATCTCCATGATTTTACGCATATTAATATTATGTCTTGTTCTTTTTGTTGTTGAACTTTATGCTTATCAAGTAGTAAAGACTTTGTTAAAAGCAAAATCTATTCTGGTTTCATATCAAATAATTAGCACACTTCTTTTGGCATTTATTTTATATTCATTTACCCAATTCGATCGTTCAGTAGGACAAACCAGTCAAACAATGCGAACGATGGGTTTACTTCTTCTAATTTACATTCCCAAAATTATTTTGGCTTTAGTACTTTTTGGTGAAGACATTTTCCGAATTGGTTTTGGCTCCATAAATCATTTTGCAAAGTACAATGACAGTTTAGATTTCCTTGCTTCCAGGCGAAAGTTCGTTAGTCAAATTGGATTAGGATTAGCGGCCATTCCGTTTCTGTCTTTACTATATGGCGAGACAATAGGAAAATACAACTACAAAGTAATCAAACAACGCATATTTTTCCCCGATTTGCCGGATGCCTTTGACGGCTTTACCATTACGCAAATATCCGATGTTCATAGTGGTAGTTTCGATAATCCTGAGAAAATCAATTATGCCATAGACTTGGTTAACGAACAAAACTCTGATATGATTTTGTTTACCGGTGACATCGTGAACACCCATGCCAAGGAAATGCATCCCTGGATTGATACTTTCAAAAAAATCAGGGAGCATAAATACGGGAAATATTCTGTTTTAGGAAATCATGATTATGGTGAATATATTTCTTGGCCATCTGAAGCTGCTAAGGAAGAAAATTTTCAAAATATTAAAAATTTACATGGGCAAATTGATTTCAAATTAATGTTAAACGAGCATACTTTGATTGAAAAAGGGAATGACAAAATTGCCTTGGTCGGAGTTGAGAATTGGGGACACAATTTCAAGAAAGTGGGGGATGTCAATTTGGCTTCTGCCAATTTGGCCAAAGAGGATTTTAAAATATTGATGAGTCATGATCCAAGCCATTGGGACTACGAAGTTAAAAATCACGAGAAAAATTTTCAGTTAACACTTTCTGGTCATACCCATGGATTTCAGTTCGGTATAGAAATTCCGGGAGTAATTAAATGGAGTCCAATACAATACATTTATAAGCAATGGGCAGGATTGTATGAAAATATGGGGCGGTATATCTACGTAAATCGAGGTTTTGGTTTTCACGCTTATTCTGGCAGAGTTGGAATTATGCCGGAGATCACAGTGATAGAACTAAAAAAAGGCAAGAATGTGGCTTAATTCGTTTTAAATGCTACATTTGTAAAATAAATTAACTCTTTTCAGTAGATTTAGAAAATTAAATTCGTTGGTTTTATGTCAAAATTTGGAGAACTTATAAGCACACAAGTCCCTGTGTTAATTGATTTTTACACAGATTGGAATGAATCATCTATCTTGATGCATCCTGTAATTAGGGATGTAGCCGCAGCCCTTGGCGATAAGGCAAAAGTGATAAAAATTGATGTTGATAAAAATCAAGAACTGGCTGATGCTCTTCGCATCAAAGGCCTTCCTACGCTTATGATTTATAAAGAAGGTCAAATGATCTGGAGACAATCCGGCGAATTAGACGCCAATACTATAATTGGTTTGGTTCAAGAGCATCTTTAATCCTGTCATTGCGATGAACTACTTGTCCGCCCTGGCGGAAGCAATTTATCTTATTTAATTGCATCGCATACAAATCCTTTTACTGCCCAATATTGCAGCGCTTTAGGCAAAGTATATTCCAAATTTGGGAATGCTTTTGTGCTGTCGTGAAATACAATTATA
This sequence comes from Flavobacterium sp., assembly GCA_044357435.1. Taxonomy (GTDB): domain Bacteria; phylum Bacteroidota; class Bacteroidia; order Flavobacteriales; family Flavobacteriaceae; genus Flavobacterium. Next base: position 7,174 of record JBIKPM010000014.1, read on the forward strand.
CTTCCCGATTTTACATTTTTCAAGACGTTTTCCAAGCATTTTTCAGGAGAAATTTTAGTGTCAAAGTCGGCGCTCAAAACATCCCACATGATTATTTTGTATCCTAATTGGCGTAGTCTTTTAGACTGGGATGCTTTTATTTTGCCGTAAGGTGGCCTAAAAAGTTGGCAGTTTTCAGATTTCAGTTTGCAGTTTGGGAACTGACCACTCACTGCTGACCACTCACTACTGTTTTCTATATATTCTTCGGTAGAACTTTTCCAACCATTGACATGATTAAAGGTATGATTCCCTATGGAATGGCCTTTGGTTATTATTTTTTGGAAAATATCAGGATGTTTTTCGATGTTGTTGCCAATGCAAAAAAAAGTGGCTTTGGCGTTGTTTTTTTGCAATTCCTCAAGAACCCATTCGGTGATTTCAGGCGTCGGACCATCATCAAAAGTCAAGTAGATTTTATTTTCTGCATTGGGAATAGCCCAAACATAATGCGAGAATAATTTTTTGATGAGTATGTTTGTTTTTACCCAGTAGCAACTCATGGCTTAATTTGAAAATTTGAAAATTTGAAAATTCAGGAACAGATAACCATTTAATTGACTTCTCCCCAAATTTTCAATTTCCATAATTAAAACTACTCTCTTTCGCGTTCAAAATGCTCAAATACTTTTATATAAGTGTTGAATATGGCCCTGTTTTTATTATAAAACGGTGTATCTCCATTTTCCTTCATCACTTGTAACAAGCTTCTATAACGTTCGATATCGGTAATGATATCAATTGCAATATCGCTTTGATCTGCAGGATTTAGACTGCCGTAATAATTGAGGTTTTCGCTGTATTTTTCCATTAATTTTTCCAGCAGTTGTCGAGCTTTTTCTTTTTTCCCGATTTCATAATATCCTTTGGCGAAAGGTTCTATAACCGAATAATAATTAAATTTATCCAAAGGCATCTTTGTCATGGCTAGGTCGATAATGTTTTCTGCCTTGGCATTTTTTCCTTCGGCGATTAATTTGTCCATTAATCTGGCAAGATTTGTTCGATAGGTGATACTGTTTCTTCTGGTTTCTGGGTCGTGGTATATCTTGTTGCTGTCACTATTTCCCCAATCCCATTTCATGACATTGGCATACATTTTATCGGCATCAATCTGACCCATGTCCATCGGGCCCGCCTCTTTGTCAACAGGGGTTCTTATCGGAACTAATTTGTAGACCATTCCGTCTAACTGAAGGTAGTCTTTCATCCATAAATAATCTTCATTGTCAAAGGCACCACCACTAAAGTAAATCGGTCTTTTCCAATTGTTGTTTGCCAAGATGTCAAGCATCATCAGTCGGTTTTTGTATAGCGCACTTCCTTTGATGTCAATATCAATATAAGGTACGATGGAATCAAAATATTTTGCGGCGACCACTTTGTTCTTGATAATGGTATTTTTATCTATAGGAATTCTAATTTTATTGGTAGGATAAAAATGAATGGTTTGGCCGTTTTGCATTTCAACAGTAGATTTCGGATTCTTAATAAAATTGATAAAATCCTTTATTTCCCAACGACTTTCTATTTTCGGAATATGTGCCACATAGTCTAATTTATCGCCCACATATTCGTTGTGTTTAAATGAAATAGGCAACGGATTCGATTCGTAGGTTTTGGTTTTCATTTGGTCAATATACCAATCGGTCATAAAAAGACTCGTGTTTACGATTTTAACATCGGTTCGCACTTTTTCAATCTCTTGCGCATACCATAGAGGGAAGGTGTCATTATCTCCAATAGTGTATAATATGGCATTAGGGTCGCAGGAAGTAAGGTAAGCTTTTGCCATGGCTACTGCGGTATATTTTCCGGAACGATCGTGGTCGTCCCAGTTTTGTGCCGCCATAAGAACAGGGACTGCCAGCAAACTTGCCGCTATTACTATAGGTCCGGCTATTTTTGGTTTTAAATAGGCACAAGCGCTTTCATACAAGGCATATACACCGAATCCAATCCAAATAGCAAATACGTAGAAGGAGCCTACAAGCGCATAATCTCTTTCACGAGGTTCAAAGGGACGTTCGTTGAGGTAAATCTTTAAGGCAATACCAGTAAATAGAAATAAGGCCATGAGCACATAAAAACTTTTTATATCTTTGTTGGCATGATACATTAAACCGATGAGTCCTAATAAAAATGGCAAAAAGAAATACACATTGCGCCCTTTATTATTCAATACATCAGGAGGTAAATTGTCTTGGGGACCCAAATGTAATTCGTCAATAAAGGGAATCCCACTAAGCCAATTACCGTCTTGATAGTCATACTTTCCTTGATTGTCACTCTGGCGACCAACAAAATTCCACATTAAATATCGGAAGTACATGTACCCAAATTGGTATTCAAACATAAACCTCAAATTGTCGGCGGTGGTCGGTTTTTCCACAATCAAATAATCGCCATAACTTTTTAAGAATTTAACATAGCCTTCATTGTCAATTTGTTTTTGGGCATAGGCCTGTCTGAATTCAGTTATGGTTTTTTCGATTTCATTTTTCAGCTGGGTAATGGCCTTGTTGTAATCCTCCTCGTTCAGTTGGCTTGGGTCAATGCCATATTGTGATAAATCGTCTTCGAAAGGATAATCAGGATTTAATTTGAACCCAGGAGGGTTTGTAAAGTTGATGTAATTCTCAATATGCTCCCCGCTCCACAATCGAGGCAAAATAGTTTTTTGATTGTCATCGCTATTTTGTTCGGCGTTTTTGAAATTGTTTACAATAACGTACTTCCCGGTTTTATAATCCCTTTCATAGTTGGGAGCCTTATCTAAATACGGATTTTTTTCATCTAAACCTGCAAAGGCTTCCGTGTATTGGGGGCCATAAAACAAAGGATTTGAACCATATTGTTCTCTATTGTAATAGGCTAAAACTTCCCTCGCATCCGATGGTTTATTCTCGTTTATTACCGTATTGGCATTGGCACGAATCGGCAACATCAACCAAGTAGAAAATCCAATTAAAATAAATAAGATACAAAGGATGATGGTGTTATAGAAAACTAAGCCTTTTTGTTTAGTGTATTTTAGACCAAAATAAAAGAAAGCTATAAAAAGCAAGGCAACAAAAATAGTTCCCGAATCAAATGGCAATCCTAAATCATTGACCATGAAAACTTCTGTTTTACCAAAAAAGGCCATTGTTAAAGGCAATAACATTTTGAAAATAAACAACAAAATGGCTACAACAACACTATTGGCAATGATGAAATTCTTGATGGTAACATCCTTGTAATGTTTAAAAAAATACAGAAAGCCTATAGCGGGAATGGTTAACAAGGCCATAAAATGAACGCCAAATGAAAGGCCAATTACCAAGGATATCAGGAGTAACCACCTATTTCCTCTAGGTGTTTCCATATCTTGCTCCCACCGCAAACCGAGCCAAAAAAGCAAGGCGATAAGTAAGGATGCCATAGCATAGACTTCGGCTTCTACAGCATTAAACCAGAAACTATCCGAAAAAGTATAGGCCAGTGCTCCCACAAAAGAACTTCCCAAAATTACAATTGCGTTTTGCTTATTGAACTCGGTAAATCTTGAAATCAGGTTTTTTAATAGGAGTGATGAAGACCAGAACAGGAACAAAATGGTAAAAGCACTCGAAAAAACAGACGTCATATTGACCATCAAGGCCACGTGCTTGTCATCGGAGGCAAATAGGGCAAAAAAAGCGCCAATCATCTGAAATAAGGGGGCTCCAGGCGGATGCCCTACTTCCAATTTTGCCGCAGTGGCAATATATTCGCCGCAATCCCAGAAACTCATGGTGGGCTCCACAGTTAGCGTGTATGTGACTAATGCGATTGCGAATGCGAACCAGCCTGTAATCGTATTCCATTTATTGAAATTGAATGTTGCCATATTGGTATACCAGTAATTTAGTTTTATTTTGCGATACAAAGAAAATGTTTTTTTATGGAATGCCACGGGCAATAACAAAATTTTACCAAAAATGGAATCCAGCCAAAAACAACCCGTATTTTCAGGCTTGGTTGAGTGAATGAAACCCCTCAAAAAGTTTTTTGATAAAAAGGGATTAAAAATTTGTAAAAATTAAAATTTCGTTTAAATTTGCACTCGCTTAACGGCACCGTTATTGGTCTATGGTGTAATGGTAACACAACTGTTTTTGGTGCAGTCTTTCTAGGTTCGAGTCCTAGTAGACCAACGTAAAACTCCTCAAGAAATTGAGGAGTTTTTTTATGTATAATCGGGAAATGGATAGAGAATTTCGTATGAAAATGCGATTTCATACATTTTAAAATTGACTTTTGTCAAAGCGTAGGATGTCAAATTTTGAAAGTGATTATAGGTCTAGTTGAATGGTTGGCAATGTCTTCCCCAATGCTTCCGTTAAAAAAATGAGATAATCCGGTTCTGCCGTGGGTGCATATTCCTATTAAATCGGCCTCTACGCTATTGGCAAAATTAAATATCCCCTTTTCAATGTTGGCATCATTATAAATGTGTGTTGAGTAGTTCTCAATGTCAAAATCAGCCACAAAGTCGTGCATGATTTTTTCGGCGACTAAGGTTGTTTTAAAACTGTTGGGCGTGCAAATCATGACCAAATACAGGTTGGAGTCAAAAATTTTGGCGAATTCAAGCAATTTCCGGAATGGTTTTCGTATTTCTTTCGAAAAATCGGAGGCAAAAACTAAATTCTGCATCCTAAAATCTCCGTCATTCCTTTTTACGACCAAAACAGGAATGTCAGATAATCGAACCACTTTTTCAGCAATGGAGCCAACAAGTAATTCCTCAAATCCAGAAGCGCCATGAGACCCCATCACAATTAAATCGACACGGTTTGTTTTGCTTACATCAATAATTCCTTCTGAAACTTTTTCAAACTTAATAGCCTCAGAAACAATAATTCCTTTTAAATATTCAGCGTCCATTAATTCTTCGAGTTTACTGATTGCCTTATTTTTAAAAAACATAATTTCAGGAATACTACTTCCTGTGCCAATTGAATCGCTGCCTTGATGGGGTAATTCAAACAAATGCAGTAAAGTGATTTCGCTATTGTTTTTTCGGGCAATTTGCGCCGCTACTTTTAGGGCTTCTTCGGAATATTTGGAAAAATCTATGGGTACTAAAATCCGTTTCATAATTAAAAAAGTTTAAATTATTTGGCAAACAGGATAGAATATGGAGCAGAATAAATTTACAAAATATTTAAACACAAAACAATCATTTTTGATTTATAAAAAAAACACTATATTTGCACTGTTATTTATTAAAAAACTAGATAATGAGGCACGCATTGCGTGCCTCTTTTTATAAAAAGTATGACATTTAAAGATAAAGTTAACGGTTTGGTATCGGAAGGATTACAGGAAAAACCCTCCGTCTTTCTGATTGATTTAACCATTACCGAAAGTTTTAAAATTATCGTGACTTTGGATGGAGATAACGGAGTGGCTTTGCAAGATTGTATAGACATTAGCCGGGCTATAGAAAATAATTTAGATAGGGAAGAGCAGGATTTTTCCTTGGAAGTGGCTTCAGTAGGAGTGGGTTCCCCTCTGAAAATGGTGCGACAATACAAAAAAAACGTTGGTAGGACATTAATAGTAAAATTAGCAACCGAAACTATTGAGGCAGAATTAGTTGAAGCTAATGATAATTTTATAATTTTGTCATGGAAAGCAAGAGAACCAAAAAAAGTGGGAAAAGGAAAAGAAACGGTTCAAAAAATCCAAGAAATACCTTATACAGAAATAAAAGAAGCAATTGTTACAGTAACATTTTAATTAATTAGTTGGCATGGAAAATTTAGCATTAATCGATTCATTTTCAGAGTTTAAAGACGATAAACTTATTGATCGTGTGACGCTTATGGCGATATTAGAAGATGTATTCAGAAATGCATTGAAGAAAAAGTTTGGATCAGACGATAATTTTGATATTATTATTAATCCGGATAAAGGCGATATGGAAATTTGGAGAAGAAGAGTTATCGTTGCCGATGATGATTTGGATTTGGAGAATGAAGAGATTACATTGACCGAAGCGAGAAAAATCGAACCTGATTTCGAAATTGGAGAGGAAGTTTCAGAAGAAGTAAAGTTAATCGATTTAGGAAGAAGAGCTATTTTGGCTTTACGCCAAAACTTAATTTCTAAGATTCATGAACACGACAATACCAATCTTTACAAACAATTTAAAGATTTAATTGGCGAAATTTATACTGCCGAAGTGCATCACGTTCGTCCAAGAGTCGTTATTTTGATTGACGATGAAGGAAATGAAATCATTTTGCCAAAAGAAAAACAAATTCCTTCTGACTTTTTCCGCAAAGGTGACAACGTTCGTGGAATCATTGAAAACGTTGAATTAAAAGGGAATAAACCTCAAATAATTATGTCCAGAACTTCTGAAAAGTTCTTAGAAAAATTATTCGAACAAGAAATTCCTGAGGTTTTTGATGGTTTAATTATAGTTAAAAAAGTAGTGCGGATTCCAGGTGAAAAAGCAAAAGTGGCGGTAGATTCTTATGACGACAGAATTGATCCAGTTGGTGCTTGTGTAGGTATGAAAGGGTCACGTATTCATGGAATTGTTCGCGAATTAGGAAATGAAAATATCGATGTTATCAATTATACGGATAACATTCAATTGTTTATTACAAGAGCATTGAGTCCGGCAAAGGTTTCGTCTATCAAGATTAATGAAGAAACAAAAAGAGCTGAAGTTTTCTTGAAATTAGAAGAAGTTTCTAAAGCAATTGGTAGAGGTGGGCACAACATTAAATTAGCGGGTCAATTGACAGGTTACGAATTAGATGTTATCCGTGAAGGTGATGTTGCAGGTGCGGCAGCAGACGAAGACGATGTTGAATTAACTGAGTTTTCAGATGAAATTGAAGAGTGGGTTATTGAAGAATTTGCAAAAATAGGATTGGATACTGCAAAAAGTATCTTAAAACAAGACGTGAATGACTTAGTAAGAAGAACTGACCTAGAAGAGGAAACGATTTTAGATGTAATGAGAATACTAAAAGAAGAATTTGAAAGTTAGCCAATTCTAAAAAATTAATTTTAAACCTTATTTTTCCTCTCTAAAGAGAGTTAGTCTGAGGAAATAATAAAAAAAATATCGTACTTGTTGGCACGCCTTTGGAGGTGGTCAGGGTGAGGGAAAAAAGGTAATATTAAAAAGGTTTTATGTCTGAAGAGAAAGTAATTAGAATAAACAAAGTTTTAAGGGAATTGAATATTTCTTTAGAAAGAGCTGTGGATTATCTAAAAGATAAAGGTATTGTTATTGAATCAAACCCCAACACAAAAATTTCTGATGATGTATACAATGTTTTGTGTGGTCAGTTTGCAGGAGATAAGGGGAATAAAGAAGCTTCAAAAGAGGTAGGGGAAGAGAAAAGAAAAGAGAAAGAAGCTTTACGCATTGAGCGTGAAAAAGAAATTGAAGACAAACGCAAACAAGATGAAGAACGGTTAAAAAGTCAAGAAGTTATAAGAGCGAGAGCTACGGTAACTGGACCAATTCATGTTGGAAGTATAGACCTTAATCCAAAAAAAGCAGCATCACTTCCTCCAGTAGTCGTTGAGAAGAAGGAGGCTCCGGCAGCTAAAATCCCAACCGAAAAACCACTCCCGAAAGAGGCTTTAAAGGAAAAAGCGGTTTCTGATAAAAAATCAGTCAAGCCTTTAGCAGAAGAAAAAAGCGAAGTGGCATCCGCCAAAAAAGCTGTTTCTCCAACTGTTGAAGTGCCCGTTGAGGAATCCATCACAACCAAATACACTAAATTATCTGGAGCTACATTAACGGGTCAAACCATAGATTTGTCCCAGTTTAATAAGCCAAAAAAGAAAAAAGAAGAGCCTAAAATTGCGCCTAACAAACCAGTAGTTCCTGGTGCTCCAGGAACCGCGGCGAGTAATGCAAACAAAAATAAACGAAAAAGGATAGTGCCAAAGCCGGGTGCTCCAAGACAAGAAACCGGTACTCTTGGGACTCCAGGCTCGCCAAACCCTAACAAAATTACTCCAAATGTTGGAGGAGGGGGCTTCGGTGCGAACAGAGGAGCCAGACCTGGATTTGTAAAAGGCGCTAGACCTGCAATCACAGCCAAGGTTGAGCCTACAGAAGAAGAAGTAAAAAATCAAATTAGAGAAACTTTAGAAAAACTACAAGGTAAAGGTGGGAAATCTAAAGCGGCTAAATATAGAAGAGATAAAAGAGATACGCACCGTCAAAAATCAGATGACGAACAAAGAGCTTTAGACGAAGGCAGCAAAACAATTAAAGTTACCGAGTTTGTAACCGTTGGTGAAATCGCCATTATGATGGATGTGCCAATTACCAAGGTTATTGGAACGTGTATGTCACTTGGAATCATGGTTACCATGAATCAGCGTCTTGATGCAGAAACATTGACCATTGTTGCCGATGAATTTGGCTATGAAGTAGAATTTATCACGGTAGATATTGAAGAAGCAATAGAAGTTGTTCCGGATAAGGAAGAAGATTTGGTTTTCAGAGCACCTATCGTTACTGTAATGGGACACGTCGATCACGGTAAAACCTCTTTGCTGGATTATATTCGTAAAGAAAATGTTATTGCCGGTGAATCTGGAGGAATAACACAACACATTGGGGCTTACGGAGTAGAATTGGATAACGGACAAAAAATAGCATTCCTTGACACACCAGGACACGAAGCGTTTACCGCAATGCGTGCTCGTGGAGCTCAAGTTACGGATATTGCCATTATT
>JBIKPM010000158.1:0-5505 GCA_044357435.1 Flavobacterium sp.
ACGGCGCATCACTTAGGTAGGATGCTAGTTCTAATGTCCAATACATCTTTATGTCTGTTTAGTTTTGTGCAAAAATAAATTTTTTACTGAAAAAGACAAGTAAAAAATCATTTATTTTTAATTAAAGTTAAGAACGTTTTTTCAGACAGCAGATTTCGGGTTACAGATTTCAGATTGGTAGCAGGAAAATTTATTTCAATTACTGCAAATATGTTCTCTAAAATATTTGAATTCTGCCTTCTGTATCCTGAAATCTGCGACCTGATTACTTTCTTGGAATCCATTTTACTTCCTCAGCATTCAAATCATTTGACAACTTTCGTGCCAACACAAATAGGTAGTCAGAAAGGCGGTTCAAGTATATAATTGCGATTTCGGCAACGGGTTCATTATGGTCTAAATGTACCGCCAAGCGTTCTGCACGTCGGCAAACGCATCGAGCAATATGACAATATGACACCGTAGTATGTCCGCCTGGCAAAACAAAATGGGTCATTGGCGGAAGGGCTTCTTCCATAGTGTCAATTTCTTTTTCGAGCAATTCGATGTCACCTTCCACTATTCCTAGTTTTTGCAAACGCAATTCCCCGTTTTTCTTTACTTCTTTTTCAGGCGGAGTAGCTAGAATGGCCCCAACGGTGAATAATCGATCTTGAATTTCTATCAATATTTTTTTGTAATGCGGATTCATTTCTTGGTCACGAATCAACCCAATATAGGAATTCAATTCGTCAACCGTTCCGTAACTTTCTATTCGAATGTGGTCTTTAGGAACTCGTGTTCCACCGAAAAGGGATGTGGTTCCTTTATCCCCGGTCTTAGTGTATATTTTCATTTAATTGATAATTGATAATTGATAATTGATAATTATCAATTGTTAATTGTTATGGTATCACTTTCAATCATTCCGTCACGCAAACGAATGATTCTTTTAGCATGGGCAGCAATTTCCTCCTCGTGCGTAACCACAATTATGGTGTTCCCTTTATCGTGAATTTCTTTTAAAAGTTTCATGATTTCTTCGGAGGTTTTGCTGTCCAAATTCCCTGTGGGTTCATCAGCAAGAATGATAGAAGGCTTGTTAACCAAGGCTCTGGCTATTGCGACTCTTTGCCTTTGTCCTCCCGAAAGCTGATTGGGTTGAAAATTCATTCGGTCTCCTAAATTTACTTCCTGTAAAACTTTAGTTGCTCTTGCTCTCCTTTCAGATTTGGAATAACCAGCATAAATCATTGGTAAAGCTACATTATCGAGCGCAGAGGTTCTAGGTAAAAGGTTAAATGTTTGAAAGATAAAGCCAATTTCCTTGTTTCTAATTTCGGCCAATTCATTGTCGCTCATTTGGCTGACGTCTTTTCCATTTAAAATATAATTTCCTGAAGTGGGTGTGTCCAAACAACCTAAAAGGTTCATCAAGGTAGATTTTCCGGAACCCGAAGGTCCCATAAGGGCTACATATTCCCCTTTTTTTATTTCTAAATCAATCCCTTTTAGCACGCAAACAATTTCATTTCCAAGAACAAAATCTCGCTTGATGTTGGTTATTTTGATTAATGGATTCATTAGATTTGAGAATGTAGATTAAGAATTTTCATTTCAGATTTTAAAAGTACAAAATTGATTTTTATAATAGTGGATTGAAATTCATTTTCATTACAATAAGTCATTTAAACCCGAATCACAAAATGCTCTTTTTCTTGTTCTTTTCTAAAGAAAACTAATCCCCATTGAAAAGTATCAATGGTAACGGTCACTTTTGGATGCATTTTGATTATTTTCCAGGCTTCTTCCATTTCTGCAGACCAATGAATATCATCAAAAATCCAAACTGTTTCATTGGTAATTGTTGGTAATAAAATTTCAAAATAATCCAAAGTGGCTTTTTTTGAATGGTTGCCGTCGAAATATATTAGATTGCAGATTTCAGATTTCAGATTGCAGACTTGCAGATAATTATTGAATTCTGCCACAACAGATTTCACATTATTAATATTGAATTTTTGCAATTGTAATTGACATTGATTTGCCGTTTCCGGACAACCTTCCAATGTTGTTATTTTTGCCTTTGGATTTCTCAAGGCTAAGGCAGAAGTGGCCAACCCTAATGAGGTTCCAATTTCAAGAATAGTCGAAGGCTGAAAATAATTTGTAATTCGAAACAGTAATTCAGCACGTTTCGATGTAATTCCAGCGGTTTTGGCAATTTTGGCTATTTGTCTTGTATTGGATTTGAAAACTTTCGAACCAGCTCCAAAATCGGTTACTTCAATTGTGTTTTTGTTTTCTAAAAGTGAATTTCGATAGTTTTTTAGAATTTGGTATTCCGGTTTTGGTTTTCGGTCATAAAAACATTTGGTTACTAATTGAAACACAAATGGCGAATGCACTGCGTGTTCGTTTTTGGAGTTCCAAAGGAATTTGAGGTAGGATTTTATTTGGAATAACATAAAGTTGATAAAAATGGTTGCGAAGATACGAAGATTAAAATGAGAAGTGGAAAGTGTGTTAAGTATGACTATCTTTGCCGCCTTGATTTTTACAACCCAAATGACATCAGCAATAAACGATAAGAACGCCATAACTTCGGAAGAAATTGACCGATGCATTGCTATTTTGGCACAATTGAACGCGGACACCCACCAGATATTTGATATTCCGAAGGAACAACGAACCGAATTATTCAAAGCGGCAGGAATGTTATCAAGACCTGATAAAGCAGAGCTTTCCCGCAGAAAAAAAGATGGAAAAGCTGTCGCCAAACGCAAACAGGAAAAGAAAGACAGAACCGCTAGAAAGGAAACCGGCATTCGGTATGCACGAGAAGCAAGTGTTTTTGTGGCTCCAAAACTGTTGGCTTCGCACGATTTGGAACTCAAAGAACAATTAGAACTCGAAATACCCAGAAATTGCTATGTCTGCAAAACGGAATTTACCAAAATGCACCATTTTTACGATACCATGTGTGCCGATTGCGGTGATTTTAATTATGCCAAACGTTTTCAAACCGCAGACGTAAAAGGGCAAATTGCCGTAATAACAGGCTCTCGCTTAAAAATTGGCTACCACATTTCTTTGATGCTTTTGCGCGGTGGAGCAACCGTTATTGCCACGACTCGTTTTCCGGTGGATTCGGCTTTGCGATTTTCCAAGGAAGATGATTTCTTGGAATGGCAACACCGTCTAAAAATTCACGGATTGGATTTACGACATATTCCGAGTGTGGAAATCTTCTGTAATTTTATCGAACAAAAATACCAGCGTTTGGATATTTTGATTAATAACGCGGCGCAAACCGTGCGACGACCGGCTGGATTTTATTCGCATTTGATGGAAAACGAAGAACTGCCAATAGACAATTTGCCCAAAGCAGCACAGGGATTATTGCTCGATCATACCAATTGTTTGGATGAATTAAAAGTTCTGACGACAGGATTTTCGTCTAATGAAAATATGCCGGTGACTTGGCACGGACCGGAACCTGGAATAGGTTTGCGGGCTTCCGCCAAATTATCTCAGATTCCCTATTCTTTCGATAATGCGCTGGTTGCAACCGAAGTTTTTCCGGAAGGAGAACTCGATGCCGATTTGCAACAAGTCGATTTACGAAAAACGAACAGCTGGCGTTTGCGATTGGGACAAATAGAAACCACTGAAATGATTGAAGTGCAACTCGTCAATTCGGTAGCACCTTTTGTCTTGTGTAACCGACTTTCGGAAGTGATGAAGAAAGACCATACGGGACAAAAGCACATCATCAATGTTTCGGCGATGGAAGGAAAATTTTACCGTGATTTTAAGGAAGACCGCCATCCGCACACCAATATGGCGAAAGCCGCCCTGAATATGTTGACACATACTTCTTCGGGAACTTTGGCGAAAGCCGGAATTTTCATGAATGCCGTGGATACGGGCTGGGTTACCGACGAAGATCCTGCAGAATTGGCCAAAAGAAAACAGGAAGAAGAAGATTTTCAGCCGCCATTAGACATTGTTGATGGTGCGGCACGAGTTATGGATCCACTGTTTGACGGAATCAATACAGGAAAACATTGGTGCGGAAAGTTTTTGAAAGATTACAATCCGATTCCTTGGTAAAACCTGAAATTCATTGAGTAAAAAGCACAATAGAATTTAATTTTACTGGTTTTTTTGCTCTACTTTGTCGGGAAGGATTGAATAAAAACGGCGGTGAATAGGCAAAGGAAATCCTTATCGTGCTAATTGCATCACCATCCATAAAGCTGCCACAGAAATGACGAGCCAAAGTACAACACCTTGCAATAATGGTTTAACACCAACAGATTGCAATACTTTTTTGGACAGTCCACAGCCAATTAAAAAAAGTGTCACAGTGAGTCCTGCTTTGGCAATTGCCACCAAATAGCTACTATACTCTTGCACCAACGGAATATAAGAGTTGGCAATCATGGCTAGTACAAACAGTCCTATGAAGTATGGTATTTTTAGTTTGCTGCTTTTGTTTTTAAACAATATCATTGATAAAAAGACCACAGGGATAATCCATAAAGCCCTTGCCAATTTTACAGTTGTTGCAATTTCTAATGCTTCTGTACCGTATTTGCTTGCTGCACCTACCACGGAACTGGTGTCGTGTATGGCAATTGCACACCATAAGCCAAACTGATTTTGAGAAAGGTCTAATTCATGTCCAATTACAGGAAATAGAACCAATGCAATAGAATTTAAAATAAAAATGGTGCCCAAAGCAACTGAAATCTGTTTTTCCTCCGCTTTTATTACTGGCGAAATGGCCGCAATTGCACTGCCTCCACAAATGGCCGTTCCTGCTGAAATGAGATAGGATGTTTTCTTTTCTATTTTCAGCAACTTACCCATAAAAAAACCAATAATCAATGTTCCGATAATTGAAATCACGGCAAACAGAATGCCTTCTTTTCCTGCCTTCATTGCATTATTGACATTCATGCCAAATCCCAAACCAACCACCGAAATTTGCAATAAAAGGTGTGTGGCTTTATGGTTGAGGTGCAAATAGGGGTGTCCAACAAATTGTGCAATTATCAGGCCCATGAAAAGTGCTATGGGCGGCGTTATCAGTGGCGATAAACAAAATACAAACGCCAATAAAAAAATCACTTCCCTTGTAGTTATTGTTCTGTCTAAAATTTTGTCTTTAGACTGTTTTGGGTTTGTGTTTGATTTTAATTCTTGCATTATTTTTTGTGTTTTGATGCTGTAAAAGTAGAATACTTTTAACGTTAAAGAAAATTGCAATCTTGTTTTTGAGTATTTGAACTTTTATTTTGGTAAAATACTGATTGAAGCTCTTCCGAAACTGATGATTTGTGAAATTTTTAGAATCTTAAAATTTGGTTAGAAAATATTTTATTAATTAATTTGTTGCAAAGTGAGTGTTTTGACCCCTATAAAACAAGAGTAATATTCTAGATTTCGATTTTTAATTACGCGGTTAATTTTTTCATTATTATTAGATGTTTATCTGAGTTCCATTTCTCCATAGGA
>JBIKPM010000015.1:0-15912 GCA_044357435.1 Flavobacterium sp.
CGTCCTTGTATTTCTTGATTAGCGGAGATAAATCGGCAAAATCTTTAGAACCAACATAAATTTTACGTTTTCTATACACTACGTATTTTTGTAGGTAAAAGGCAATTGCTTCAGACTGACAAAAATATTTCAATCCTTCAGGAACCTTATAACGCATTTCATCTGCCACTCTAAAGAAATGATCCACAGAATTTTTACTCGTTAAAATAATAGCAGTGAAATTGTGTAAATCAATTTTTTGAAGTCTAATCTCTTTAGCATTTACTCCCTCTACGTGAATAAAAGGTCTGAAATCAATTTTTACTTTATGTTTTTGTTGAAGTTCAAAGTAAGGAGAGTTCTCCACTTTGGGCTCGGGCTGTGACACCAAAATCGTTTTCACTTTCATATTTGACATTTTCTAAGCTATACTTTTCGTAAACCAATAATACATGAAATAATACGGTGCTATTTCGAGAGCGCAAAGATACAAAATAAAATAAAACAACTTACTGAATATTAAATTTTGATAATTTTTTACTGAAACAAAATAAACGATAGTGTTTACGGTCAGTATAATGCCAATAATCAGTAGGGGAATGTTTCTTGAAATGTTATCGTAATAGAACAAAATAACATTGATTGGCAGTATAAACAATCCAATATAGGTTCTATAAATGACTTTTTGCAGGTTAAAATGCTCGATAAATTCGTCAATGTTGAATGCGGTGGCAATGATTTTTTCAATCAAGAACTTGGACAATACAAAATAAATCAGAAAAGTGATTGTCTGAATATAGAGAATCCAATCTGTTTTTGAAGCATAACCAAAATGGCTCAGCGAAAGCTGAATGAAAAAGGCAAAAGATATAATTTGCACCAAAAAAAGCGCAATGGTGAAACCACTCATTAGATGGCTACTGTCTTTATAAATATTGATGTATTTATCCGAATAAATCAATTTTGTAAAATCGGCAAATCGATTCTCAAAAACAGATTTTGTTAATGCAATGGTGGCAAATGACAATACAAAAAGGAGCGTTGCCCAATCTTTATTCTCAATTATCCTCGGATGAAGTACATTTTCAATCATAACGGTGCAAAATTACTGATTTTTTATTTCATTCTTTTTATTATAATTTTATTATGGATCAAATGGCATAAAAAGTTTACTTTTGCGTTGAAATTACAAGAAACATGAATGATAGTATTGTTATAATTCCAACCTATAACGAAATTGAAAATATAGAAGGCATCATTAGGTCAGTGCTTTCGCAGCATAAGCCTTTTCATGTTCTTGTCATTGATGATAATTCGCCAGACCATACCGCAGATAAAGTAATTATGCTGCAATCGGAATTTGAAGGTAGATTATTTTTAGAAAAAAGAGCCGGAAAACAAGGTTTGGGAACCGCTTATGTGCATGGTTTTAAATGGGCTTTAGAGAAGAACTACGATTTTGTCTTCGAGATGGATGCCGATTTTTCGCACAATCCGAACGATTTGGAAAAATTGTATGAAGCCTGTCACTTTGGAGGAGCTGATTTAGCCATTGGTTCTCGTTATGTAACGGGAGTAAATGTGGTGAACTGGCCTTTAAGTCGGGTGTTAATGTCTTATTTTGCGTCGGTTTATGTGCGACTCGTTACGGGAATGAAAATACATGATGCCACAGCAGGTTTTATTTGTTATAAGAGAAAAGTTTTGGAAAAAATTAATTTGGACAAAATAAAATTTGTGGGATATGCTTTTCAAATTGAAATGAAATACCGGACCTTTTGCAAAAATTTTAATATTGTTGAGGTGCCCATTATTTTCACCGACAGGACGAAAGGACAGTCTAAAATGAGTACCGCTATTTTTCAAGAAGCCGTTTTAGGAGTTATTGCACTCCGACTAAAAAATTTAGTCAATACCCTATAAGTAAAGATACTATGAACAGGATTTTAATAAAGAATGCCAAAATAGTAAATGAAGGTAAGATTTTTGAAGGCGATGTGTTAATTGAGAACGAATTAATTGTCGAAATCTCAGAAAGCATTAGCGCAAAATCTTCCCAATGTGTTATTATTGATGCCGAAGGAAATTATTTAATACCCGGAGTCATTGATGACCAAGTTCATTTTAGGGAGCCTGGATTGACGCATAAAGGCGATATAGAATCGGAATCAAAAGCAGCCGTTGCGGGCGGGATCACTTCATTCATAGAGCAACCCAACACGATTCCTAATGCCGTTACGCAGGAGATTTTGGAGCAAAAATACCAAATTGCTTCTGAAAATTCTTATGCCAATTATTCGTTTATGATGGGTGCCACAAATGATAATTTGGAGGAGGTTCTAAAAACAAACCCAAAGAATGTGGCCGGAATTAAAATATTTTTAGGCTCTTCGACCGGAAATATGTTAGTTGACGATGAAGCCGTTTTGGAACGAATATTTTCAAGTACCCCTATGCTTATTGCCGTGCATTGTGAGGACGAAACGACCATAAAAAACAATCTGGAAAAATATAAAGCTGAGTTCGGGGATGATATTCCCATAACTGCACACCATCTTATTCGTAGCGAAGAGGCCTGTTACATTTCTTCTTCCAAAGCTATTGCCCTAGCCAAAAAAACAGGTGCAAGGCTGCATGTTTTTCATCTTTCAACGGCCAAGGAAATGGATTTGTTTACCAATAAAATCCCATTGGAAGATAAGAAAATCACTGCCGAGGTGTGTATCCATCATTTGTGGTTTTCCAATGAAGATTATGTTACAAAAGGCAATTTAATAAAATGGAATCCCGCGGTCAAGACCGCCAATGACCGAAAAGTTTTGTGGGAAGCCTTGCTTGATGATAGAATCGACGTAATTGCCACGGACCACGCACCTCACACCTTGGAAGAAAAAAACCAATCGTACCTCAATGCCCCTTCAGGAGGCCCTTTAGTGCAACATGCAGTTGTAGCAATGTTTGAGGCGTATCACCAAGGTAAAATAAGTATAGAAAAAATAGTCGAAAAAATGTGCCACAATCCTGCTAAAATTTTCAAAATTGAAAAGCGTGGCTTTATCAAAGAAGGATATTATGCCGATTTGGTTATTGTAAATCCAGGATTGCCTTGGAGTGTAAAAAAAGAAAATATTTTAGCAAAATGTGGATGGTCGCCATTTGAGGGCTACACCTTTAAATCAAGAATCACACACACCATCGTAAACGGACAGTTAGTGTATGCTTCTTTTAAAGTAAAAAATATTCGTGCAGGAAAACGGTTGTTGTTTAACAGATAATGGTATGAAATGAAAAAAGGAGTGCTATTTTTTATTCTTATAAGCTTGATTTTTAGCTGTAAAGAAGAAGTCGTAAAAAAACCGGAGAACCTTATTGAAAAGGATATTATGGCCGATGTTATGTATGACTTAGCGCTTTTGGAAGCCATAAAATATCAAAGTCCCAACGCCCTGCAAGCCCATAAAATAAATCCAGACGAATACATTTATAAAAAGTATAAAATTGACAGTGCTCAATTTGTTCAAAGCAATATGTATTATGCATCTGATTATAAGGAGTACAAGAAAATGTATGACCAGATTAATTCGAGGTTGAAAGAAAACAAATCCTTGACGGAAGCAGCCATTAAGAGCGAAAATGATAAAGCGCAATTATTAAAAAAGAAAAGTAAAAAATAAATCCAATTCATTGACGAAAGTTTATACAAGAAGTTGGAATTATAGCTTTTACAGACTATTTACCAACTATTTTTCAGTATTATGCTTCATTCTAAAAACTAAACAATAATAGGGCATTCGCATTTATTAGTTGAATCTACCATTTTCTTTATTCTATACTTTTTTCCTAACCGTTCTCTGCTCAATTCTTTTTTCATATTTCTCTCCTTGAAAAATACGTTGCACGAAGATTCCGGGAATGTGAATTTGGTTGGGGTCGAGTGTTCCGGCTTCTACTAATTCTTCCACTTCGGCGACGGTAATTTTGGCGGAGCCAGCCATACAGGGATTGAAATTTCGGGCGGTTCCTTTGAAGATGAGGTTTCCTGCCGTGTCGCCTTTCCAAGCTTTTACAATGGAGAAATCGGCTTTGAAAGCCAATTCCATTACGTGCATTTTTCCGTTGAATTCTCTGGTTTCTTTGCCAATGGCGACTTCGGTTCCGAAACCTGCAGGAGTGAAAAAGGCAGGAATTCCGGCTTGGGCTGCTCGACAACGTTCGGCTAAAGTTCCCTGTGGAATGAGTTCTACTTCGAGTTCTCCAGAAAGCATTTGGCGTTCAAATTCGGCATTTTCTCCCACGTAGGAAGAAATCATTTTTTTGATTTGGTGTTTTTGCAACAGCAATCCAAGACCAAATTCATCTACGCCGGCATTGTTGGAAATACAGGTGAGATTATTGGTTTCTTTTTTTACCAATTCTGCAATAGAGTTTTCAGGAATGCCACACAATCCGAAACCGCCCAGCATTAGGGTCATTCCGTTTTCGATTCCTTGGAGTGCTTCTTGGACGTTGTTTACTTTTTTATTGATCATAGCGTCTTTTTTTGGCCCTGATATAAGAGGAAAACCTCAAAGCTTCCAGCCTTTTAAAGGCTGGAAGCTTTGAAATTTATATTCTATTAACAATTAACAACGAATGATTTATTCCAATAAGTATCGGAAATCGCCATTGTTATTACAATTCAAATTCCCCCGTATCCTGTTGAATATCGGTGGTGTCTTTTACTTTTGGGGCAGAATAACAATCTACTTTTATAGAAAGATTTGGAGGTCTGTCGAAACCTTCTTTAGATACCTTAAGGTTTTCATCAGCATAACAAAGTTTCATAAAATATGCCCAAACCGGCAGTGCTGCGGTCGCGCCTTGGCCATATGTCAGGCTTTTGAATCGAGCGGAACGGTCTTCGCATCCTACCCAAACTCCGGTTACCAAGTTTGGGACCATTCCCATAAACCACCCATCTGATTGATTTTGGGTAGTTCCAGTTTTACCGGCGATTGGGTTGGTGAAAGAGTAAGGATAGCCAGTCCAACGATTGTCGCCACTTCCACCTCCTTGGGTACGCAATCTTGCGCCACTTCCCCCTTCAGTAACTCCTTCGAGTAATTTGATAACTGCAAAAGCTATGTCTTTATTCAGTACATCGTGTGATTCCGGAATGGGCTCATAAATTACAATGCCACTTTTGTCTTCTATTCGGGTAATGAATTGTGGTTTTTCATAAACACCTTGGTTGGCAAAAGTTCCGTAAGCAGCGACCATATCTTCTACGGTGATATCTACGGCACCAAGAGCAATAGAAGGTTGAGCAGGTATTTCGGATTTTACACCTAATTTATGAGTTAATTCGATAACGGCTTCCGGTCCTGTTTTGTCTATTAATTTTGCCGAAATGGTGTTGATGGAATTGGCTAATCCTTGTTTCAAAGTGACCATTCCTCTATATCTGTTGTCTGAATTTCGGGGTTCCCAATCTTCGGTAACGTGATGACGTCCTTTGCGGATCATAAATGGACCGTCGACAATGGTATCGCAAGGAGACATTCCCAGTTGTTCGATGGCGGTAGCATAAACAAAAGGTTTGAATGTGGATCCCACTTGACGCGCTCCCTGTCCTACGTGATCGTATTGAAAATATTTGTAGTTAATACCGCCTACCCAGGCTTTAATGTTGCCTGTTTGAGGTTCCATTGCCATAAGGCCTGATTGCAGAAAATGTTTATAATAACGGATGGAATCCAATGGAGTCATAATAGTATCTCTTTCTCCTTTCCAGGAAAATACTTTCATCTTCGTTTTTTGGTTAAAAGACGCTATAATTTCATCTTCACTCTTTTCCATTTCCGCCATTACTGTCCAGCGGTAGGATGCTTTCATTGCTTGCCTGAGTATACGTTGGGTTTCGGCATCAGAGATGTTTACAAAAGGAGCATTTTCGTTGGTTTTGGCCTCAATGAAAAATTGTTCCTGAAGGTTTGCCATATGTTTTTCAACGGCTTCTTCAGCATGCAATTGCATTCTGGAATCGATGGTGGTGTAGATTTTCAAGCCGTCTTTATAGATGTCATAATCCGAGCCGTCCGGTTTTTTATTTTCTTCCACCCATTTTTTCATATAGTCCCGTAAATATTCCCTAAAATACGTTGCCGTTCCTTCACGGTGACTTTCTAGTTTGAAATGCAATGTGATAGGCAAAGCTTGTAATTTTACTTTTTGAACCTGGGTGATTATGCCTCCTTTTTCCATTTGCGAAAGCACCACATTTCTACGGTTTTTAACGCCTTGAGGATTTTTAACGGGATTGTATAATCCTGAATTTTTAAACATTCCGACTAATATTGCCGATTCGTCTATGGTTAAATCTTTTGGAGCTTTTGAAAAATAGGTTTGTGCCGCAGAGCTAACCCCCACGGAATAATTTCCAAAATCGTACACGTTGCAATACATGGCGATAATTTCGTTTTTGGTATATTGCCTTTCCAGTCGAATGGCGATAATCCACTCTTTGATTTTTTGGACGATTCTAAAAGGTAAAAACTTGGAACCCTCGCCGTGGAATAATTGTTTGGCCAATTGTTGGGTCAGGGTACTTGCTCCTCCGCTTGTTCCCAAACTGGCGATGGCTCTCAAAGTTCCCCTGCCGTCTATTCCCGAATGTTCGTAAAAGCGTTCGTCCTCGGTTGCTACCAATGCTTGAACAAGGCTTTTTGGCAAGTCGGAATATTTTAATTGAGACCTATTTTTTTCGAAATATTTTCCCAGAATCACGCCGTCAGACGAGATGATTTCCGTGGCCAAATTAGAATCTGGATTTTCTAAATCTTCAAAGGAAGGCATAGAGCCAAAAAGTCCCCAAGAGGCAAATAAGAAAAACACTAGAACTCCTCCCAAACCGTAAAAGAAAACTTTCCAGAATTTCTTTTTATAGTAATTGATATCCTTTTCTTCGTTGTTAGCCTTATTATTGTTTTTTCGAGTAGCCATAATTATGTCTTAATCTATTTTTTCTATTCTAAAACCCACATCTGTAATTCCTTCTAAAGCTGATACTCCGGGTACTTTTCCGTTTTCTCGAACCGCTTGTTTGATATGAACTTTGTATTTTCCTTTAAATCGCACTTTCTCTTTATAGACAAGTTTACTTTCCTTCAAATCCGTAAAACCATCGCCCAGAAGGGAACCGTCGGGATTTGCCATTTGGTATTCCAGCGTGTCCACCTTGGTAAAGCCATTGGGCCTTTCTATGGCAACAATTAAAAAGAGATTGTTGAATGGATAGTCATTGTTGGCTCTTAAATTCACAAACAGATTATACCTTTTTGTGGAATCCAATTCAGGTAAATCAAACGTTACAATACTGTCTTTATACCATGCGCCTCCTACGGATTTGTATTCATCGAAAACCCTTTTTTTATCACATGAAAAAAAGAGTACCACAACCAAAAGCAGTAATGCACTATTCTTTATTCTCATTTTTAGTGATAATTATTGGTTTTCTGGCTACCGCGGGGTTTTTATCATTTGCGACATTAGGCCTTGGATTGTTGTTTTGCGGGTTGTTGTTGGCAACAATTAGATTCTGTCCGCCTGCTTTGCGTTTCTTATTTGATTTATTCTTTTTCTTTGGTTGGTCAAAACGGGTTAGACTTTCCTGGCCCATGGCGTTGTTGAAGTGTTTTTCAGGT
The DNA here is from genome assembly GCA_044357435.1 of Flavobacterium sp. Lineage (GTDB taxonomy): Bacteria > Bacteroidota > Bacteroidia > Flavobacteriales > Flavobacteriaceae > Flavobacterium. The sequence goes on from JBIKPM010000015.1 coordinate 7,662, forward strand.
TCTTGTACAACCTCAACTGCAAAATCTTCCAGTGAAGCCACTTTGTTTTTGAGTTTGTTTTCGGCAATGATTTCGTTTACTTGCTCTATTTTTAGCATGTGCCAATTGGCAAAATCATTGGTGTAAGCAAACCACATCAAACCTTTAAAAATATCTTGTTTCTGGCAAATGGCATCCCCTTTTTCGGTAACTAATTTGGTTTCAAAACTCGGGAAACCTTTTAAGGCATCCATGTAAGTATCGAGTTCATAATTCAGGCAGCATTTTAATTTTCCGCATTGTCCGGCCAGTTTTTGTGGGTTTAAGGACAATTGTTGGTAACGAGCCGCTGAGGTGTTTACACTTCTAAAATCAGTTAGCCAAGTAGAACAACACAATTCTCTTCCGCAAGATCCAATTCCGCCTAAACGAGCTGCTTCTTGTCGAAGACCCACTTGTTTCATCTCGACTCTGGTGCTAAATTCTTTCGCAAAGTCTTTGATTAACAGTCTAAAATCGACTCTGTCGTTGGCCGTGTAATAGAAAGTGGCTTTCGAGCCATCTCCTTGGAATTCTATATCAGAAATTTTCATTTCCAATTTTTGGGCAATGGCCAATTCTCTTGCCCGAACCTTCATAGGCTCTTCTTTATCGCGTGCAACAGACCAAATATCGATGTCTTTTTGTGACGCTTTTCTATATATTTTAGGAATCTCGTTGCTGGTGTGATTCACCCCTTTTTTCTTCATTTGGACGCGAACCAACTCACCCGTCAAGGTTACAATTCCTATGTCATGTCCAGGAGAAGCTTCTGTAGCAACAATATCTCCCATGCTTAGAGTAAGTTTTTCGGTGTTGCGGTAAAATTCTTTTCTTCCGTTTTTAAAACGGACTTCAACGCAATCAAAAGGAGCTTCTCCGTTGGGTAAACTCATGTTGGAAAGCCAGTCGAAAACCGTTAATTTGTTGCAGCTGTCCGTGCCGCAAGTCCCATTATTTTTGCAACCCTTTGGCGCACCGCCATCAGAAGTTGAACAACTTGTACATGCCATAATTTTATATGTAGTATTGCGATTGACGCAATTTAAGTTCGTAAAACGATTAATCCGTAAAGATAGTATTTTTTTGTTTTAAGATGCAAGGGTTGAAAATGCCAAAAAATCATAATTTTTCGATAAAAAAACCCATTATGTCTTGTTTTGTAATGGGTTAGTTTTAAATGGTTTTCATCGTTATTTAGTCGCTAATCACATACAATTTATCAGACAATCGAATTCTAAAAGGTAATTTGAAAGTACAAGTATCACCTGAAACGGCTTTTTCTGAAGCCATTTCGTTGACAAACATTTCGTCAAGCACCATTTGTTGTTCTCCGGTAGTGGAGCCTTTGATGAGAATGGTGTCGCCAATTTTGATCTCGTTTTCTTCAATTAAAAACTGCCCAATATTGGCTTTTGGATAGAAATGAGTTCCTTTTCCAATATATATTTTTTTGATTTTCAATTCTTTCTTTGCCACTGATTTCGTTTCTTCGGCAACAAAAACACCATGACTTTCGATATTGTTTTTGAAGGTCAACACGTCAGATTTTCCTTTTTTGAAAATTTTATTTCCGTTTTTGATTCCTCTTCGAATGGCTTTTTGTTCTTCTTCCGGTAAATGTATTACGGTTGCACATTCGGTGGAACAGCAACCTTCCATTGCCGTTTTGCATTCTTCACATTGGATAAAAAGTAAATGGCAACCTTCGTTGGCGCAATTGGTATGCACGTCACATGCTTTGCCGCATTGGTGGCATTGCGACACAATATCGTCGGTGATTCTTTCGCCCAAGCGGTGGTCAAAAACAAAATTTTTTCCGATGAACTTGCTTTCCAAACCTTCTGCTTTGACTTGGCGGGTGTACTCGATGATTCCGCCTTCGAGTTGGTACACGTTTTCGAAACCTTTGTGTTTGAAATAAGCGCTGGCCTTTTCGCAACGGATACCGCCGGTGCAATACATCAAGAGTTTTTTGTCTTGTTTGTGTTCGGCAAGTTGTTCTTCGATAATGGGCAAACTCTCCCTAAAAGTGTCCACATCGGGTTTGATGGCATTGGTAAAATGACCTATTTCGCTTTCGTAATGGTTACGCATATCGACCACAATGGTATTTGGATCTTCGAGTAATTCGTTGAAATCTTTGGCTTTTAAGTGGATTCCAATGTTAGTCACGTCGAAAGTTTTATCTTCCAGTCCATCAGCAACAATTTTATCACGGACTTTTACGGTCAACTTCAAAAAGGAATGATCGTCCTGTTCCACGGCAATATTCAGGCGGATGCCTTTCATAAAATCATAGGCTTCAATAGTATCCTTAAAGGCATAAAATTGATCTGCGGGAAGCGATAACTGGGCATTAATTCCTTCATTGGCCACATAAATTCGACCCAGAACCTCGAGTGGATTCCAAGCCAGAAATAATTCGTTACGGAATTGTGTTGGATTTTTAATTTGCGCATAAGCATAGAAAGACAACGTGAGTCGCTGTTTTCCGGCATCATCAATCATGACGGCTCTTTCTGCTGCGCTTAAAGTGTTGTACAGTTGCATGCTATAAACAATTAAGGTGAGAAAATAGTTTGTCCTTTTTAAGGATTTGGCGCAAAAATAGGCATTATTTTAGAAAAGGAATAATCTTCTGTTTCTAAAGTCTCTTAATTATTGTAATAGATCCAAATGCGGTGGTTTTTCCCCTTTCTGGTTTAAGATAATTTTTGGAAAATATAACATTTATTTGAATATAATTCACTAACTTTCAGTTAAATATGGTAGATATGTAATGTGCTTAATATAGGAAACCCATGAAAATTTCTTTCGAAAAGAAAATACTGCTGGGATTTATCATCAATTTATTAGTTGTCATTGCTTCGGGATGGATTTTTGTCTCAAGACTGGACAAAGAAAGAAATAAAAGGATGGATTCTATGTTAGATTGGATTGAATTGTCATTGTTTGTTCTTTCCATGGTCTTATTGATTATTGTTTATGTTATTATTCGGTTCCAACTACGATCCAAAAACATTTCCCAACACCAACTTTTAGAAAACAAAAAACTGCTTCAGTCTATTATTGATAATACCTCAAATCCTATTTTTATTAAAGAGATTAATGGACAATATTTGTTGATTAATAAACAATATGAATCTTTGTTTCATCATTCGATTCAAGAAATAGTAGGAAAAACAGATCACGATTTTTTGCCGAAGGAAGTGGCGGATGCCTACCGAAACTCCGATTTGGAAGTGGTAAAAGCATTGAAAGAACTGAAAACGGAAGAGACGATTCAGCAAGAGGATGGACCTCACACGTATATCGCCGTTAAATCTCCCCTGTATGATTCCGAAGGAAGAATTTATGCCATTGGCGGAATTTCCACGGACATTACAGAGAGGAAAAAACAAGAGGAGTCATTAATAGCCGCAGACAAATTTTTTAATATGTCCTTAGACATGATGATTATTGCTTCTGATAAATTTATTAAAATAAATCCCTCAGTTACTAAAACGTTGGGGTATTCTGAACAGGAATTATTGAGCAAGCCTTTTCTTGATTTTGTGTATCCCGAGGATGTAGAAAAAACCTTGAACGAGGTTGCTAAATTGAAAATAGGAGCCTTAACTATCAATTTTGAAAACAGGTACATTTGCAAGGATGGTTCCTTAAAATGGATTTTATGGTCTACTTCTCCGGACACTTCGACGGGATTGCTGTATGCTGTTGCAAAAGATATTACCAGACAAAAAGAAAATGAAAAATCCCTAAAAATTGCGGATATGTTTTTTAATATGTCATTTAACATTCTTGTGGCTGTAAAAGAGGAGCATTTCATTAAAATAAATCCTTCGTTTGAGAGAATTCTTGGTTACAATCAAAATGATATGGATAAGATTAAATTTATGGATTTAATTCATCCCGAGGATTTGAAAAGAACCAATGTGATGCTAGCAAAACATTTAGAGGGAAATCCAGTTGTTAATTTAAGAATCCGATTTTTGTGTAAAGACGGCTCTTACAAATGGTTGGATTGGAACAGCAGCCTTGATATGAAAGAAGGCGTATTTTATTCCGTAGGACGCGATGTAACCAAACTGGTTCAATTAGAAAGCGAGAGGGAAATTTCGATTAATGAACTTTATCAAGAAGAAGAAAAATTAAGATTGATTGTTGAAAACATTGGAGAAGGAATAATTGTTGCCAATGCCGATAAAAAAATAGTATTGGCAAATGACATGGCCAATGAATTCTTTGGGGTTAAAGAAGATGATAAAATATCTCCAAATTTTTCAAATCATTTTGAGGTTTATTACCCGGATCAAAAAACGGTTTTCCCTTTGCAAAACCTCCCCATGGAGCGAGCGTTTAAAGGAGAGGTTACGGATGATATTGACGTGGTGCTCTGGGATGCTGAAAAGCAAGAAAAAAAACGGGTTCTTCTCAGCGGAAGACCATTATTAGATCAGGATAATAAGGTTGCTGCCGCTGTTATTACCATAAAAGACATCAGTAAATATAAACAGTTAGAAGAAGAATTGAAAGAAACCGAACTAAAGTACCGACAGTTAATAGGCTTTAAATCGGGTGAAAAAAAAGAACCCTAGTGCTTTCATTAAAACAAGAAACCACGCAATTTGCGTGGTTTCTTGTTTTAATTCAATCGGAAATTAACAATATTCGTTGAAAGCATCTTTCAAGTTATCAGCAATCAATTCAGCAGGGCGACCCTCGATGTGGTGACGCTCTAACATGTGTACCAATTCGCCATCTTTAAATAAAGCCATGCATGGCGATGAAGGAGGAAAAGGGAACATGTGTTGACGGGCCGCATCAACCGCTTCTTTGTCAACCCCTGCAAAAACAGTGATTAAATGATCGGGTTTTTTGGCGTTGTCTAAACTCATTTTTGCTCCCGGACGGGCATTTCTTGCCGCACAACCACAAACAGAATTAATTACAACAAGAGTTGTGCCTTCTGCTTTCATTGCGTTTTCAACCGCTTCAGCACTATGTAAATCTTGAAAACCAGCAACCGTCAATTCGGATTGCATCGGTTTTACCATTTCTTCTGGATACATATTTTTTATTTAAAAATTATTATTTGAAAGATGCAAAGTTACAAAGTTTCAAATCAAGATGTAAGTTTGAATTATAAAGTTTTGTTATAGTTTGATTTATTATCTAAACTTTAAATCGGAACGAATACCCTAAAGCAAAATAATATTCAGGAGAAATAGCTGATAGACCAAATCCTCCAGAGACATCCAATTGATGATTTGGATTGAATAAATACGTCAAACCCAAGTCAAATCGATGGTCTGCTTTCCCCATTTGCGAAACAAAACCATAAAATTCTACGTAGGCTCCAATAGTTTCAGTCAAAGAATACCCTGTAGTCAAAGTGTAAATAAATGTGGGTTTTTTGTCTATTCCGTCCCATTCTGCGCCAATATTATAACTAAGGGATTGCTTGTCGCTAATGGTATGCTGCATCGTGAATCGAAATTCCGGATAATAGTAGTTTGCTCTATATTCTGATGAAGCCAGATCGGGAATTCCTATATGAGCTATCAGCGAAGTGCTGGGGATAATTCCTTTTTCTTCCAAAAGTCTTGTTTTAAAACCAATCAAAATGGGATTAATTCCTGGATAAGTGGTTGAGTTTTCTTTAGAAACAACATATTCCGTGATTAATCTCAACTCAAAAAAATTGTTGATTCCAAAGCGTGTTAATATGGTTGGAGCAACAATTAATTCGGAATTTTTATTGTTTTTTTCATACGAAAATCCATTTTCAAGCTGGAAATAATGCTTTGGAGTTATAAATGGACATTCTGTTTGGTCAGGTCTATCGGTTTGAATAGAAGGCAAATCTTGTGCAAAAGTTATACTTTTAAAAGATATAAAAAAGACTAAAACAACTAGAAATTTTTTCATATTTTTTAATATTGTAAATTATAATTTAGACAAAACTAAAAAAATAATTACTCTTATCAAATAAAAAACATACATTTGTTTTTTTAAATAGTTAATTAGAATGGGAAAATCACTGGAAGAGGTAAATCAATCAGTTCCAACACAAAACAAAACCTCCGTTTTTAGAAAAATACTTGCTTTTTTTGGACCCGCTTATTTGGTAAGTGTAGGTTATATGGATCCCGGAAATTGGGCGACGGACATTGCTGGCGGAAGTCAATTTGGTTACGCCTTGCTGTGGGTTTTACTGATGAGCAATATTATGGCCTTGTTATTGCAAAGTTTTAGTGCTCGACTCGGAATTGTCACTCAACGCGATTTGGCGCAAGCCTCTCGTGAAACGTACTCAAAACCCATAAATTACGTACTCTATTTTCTGGCCGAAATAGCTATTGCAGCCTGTGATCTCGCCGAAGTGTTGGGAATGGCAATCGGGATAAATTTATTGTTTGATATTCCTCTTATTGAAGGGGTATTGATTACGGTTTTGGACACTTTTTTATTGTTGTTTCTCATTAATAAGGGAATCCGAAAAATGGAAGCCTTTATTATTGCCTTGGTCATGATAATTGGGGTTTCATTCATTTTTGAAATGATTTTTGCCGAACCCGAAATGGGGAAAGTGATATACGGGTTAATTCCTTCGATGCCCAGTGAAGCTGCCTTGTATATTGCCATAGGAATTATTGGAGCCACGGTAATGCCGCATAATTTATACTTGCATTCTTCCCTGGTTCAAACTCGAAAATTTGACCGAAGTGTCACAGGAATCAAGCAAGCCATAAAATACAATTTTATTGATTCGGCCATTGCCTTAAATTTGGCCTTCTTTGTAAATGCAGCCATTTTGATTTTGGCAGCAGCCACCTTTTATAAAAACGGCATGTTTGATGTTGCAGAAATACAAGATGCACACCAATTTTTGCAACCCTTGTTGGGTACAAAATGGGCTCCTATTTTATTTGCCGTTGCCTTGATTGCTGCCGGACAAAGTTCTACCGTTACGGGAACATTGGCTGGGCAAATCATTATGGAGGGCTATTTGAATTTACGAATCCAGCCTTGGGTTCGAAGAATAATCACGCGATTAATTGCCATTGTTCCTGCCGTTATCGTGATTTCTGTTTTTGGCGAAAGCGTAACAGGAAAACTATTGATTTTGAGCCAAGTTATTTTGAGTTTACAGCTGGGATTTGCCATTATTCCGCTAATTCATTTTGTGAGCGATAAATCTAAAATGAAAGGATTTCACATCAGTAAATTGACCCAATTTTTTGCTTGGCTTATTGCCTCAATTATTGTTTCCCTGAATGCAAAACTGGTTTTTGACGAAATTACCGGCTGGCTGAAAACTTCAGAAAACCCAATTGTATTGTGGCTTACAGTCGTTCCTTTGGCCATTGGTTTCTTGATATTGCTGTTGTATATTGTTTTTAAACCTTTTGTTACCAAGGCAAAACTTGACATACAAAATCATTCTCCACACAGTTTAAAATTGCAATTTTCAAAAACCGGAAGTTATTCTAAAAAGAATATTGCCATTTCAGTAGATTTTTCTTCTGCCGACGAGATTGCCATAAACAGTGCCTTTGAGTTGGGTGGAATGGATGCAAAATACACCTTAATTCATGTCGTGGAAACCGTTGGAGCATTGCTATATGGTGAAAACATTGATGATCATGAAACTATTATTGATGAAAAATTGTTGAAAGAATACCAGGAAATGCTTTCGCAAAAAGGGTTTAAAGTAGAGACCAAACTGGGATTTGGCAAACCAAACAAGGTGATACCAGAAATTATCAATTCGGGGAAATTTGACGTTTTGGTTATGGGAACCCACGGTCATACTGGTTTTAAGGATTTAATTTTTGGAACAACCGTTGACAAGTTGCGCCATAAAATTTCGATTCCGTTATTCATCGTTAAAAATTAGCAGTAAGTATTACGATAAAAGTATCAAGTATTAAGATCTAGGCATTGGTAAGCATTACATTTTTACCTCTAACTTCTAACTTCTAACCTCTAACTTCCAAATGACTTTTTCAGAAGAAAATTATCTCAAGACCATTTATCATCTGACAATTGTTTCAGATGCTGAGGTAAGCACGAATGCGATTGCCGAAATGATGGAAACTAAAGCTTCGTCGGTGACTGATATGCTTAAAAAATTAGCCGAAAAAGATTATGTAAATTACATAAAATACCAAGGAGTTTCCTTGACCAATAAAGGGAAACTTACCGCCAAAATGATTGTAAGGAA
>JBIKPM010000160.1:0-5407 GCA_044357435.1 Flavobacterium sp.
CTGCCAACATTTGTGCATGTTTAGCAGTGTAAACTCGCTTCTTACCATTACGTTTAAGTTCACGATAAAATGTTGATTCAACTAATTCAAGTGTCGAAATAATAGATTTTTTCGAATGTTTATCTTTGAACATCTGTTCTATTGCATACCTTTGTTCAAAGGTTAATTGTTTGTGCTTCATAATCCAAATTTTTAACTTTTTGAGGATTATTCCTAATCTTGTATTAGGATAATCCTTTTTTATTAAAAACTTGCATTAACAATTGAATCTAAGCTTTAAAAAACAAAAATTGCTCTTTCGCTCATCATTTCGTTAACTTCATTGGCTACTGCTTCGATAACATCTTCATTGGTGTGATCCACCAAAACTCTATCGATTAATGCCACAATAGTTTCCATGTCTTCTTCAACAAGTCCACGAGTAGTAATAGCTGCAGTTCCCACACGAATTCCTGAAGTTACAAATGGTGATTTATCATCAAAAGGAACCATATTTTTATTTACGGTAATTTCGGCTTTTACCAAGGCGTTTTCGGCATCTTTTCCAGAAATATTTTTGTTTCTCAAATCAATCAGCATCATGTGATTGTCAGTTCCTCCAGAAATAATTTCATACCCCCTTTTCACAAAAGCATCTGCCATAGCATTGGCATTTTTTTGTAATTGCAAAGCATAGGTAAAGAATTCATCTTGTAAGGCTTCACCAAAAGCTACTGCTTTGGCAGCGATAATGTGCATCAAAGGACCACCTTGATTTCCTGGGAAAACAGCTAAATCCAATAAAGAAGACATCATTCTGATTTCCCCTTTTGGAGTAGTCAATCCAAATGGGTTTGGGAAATCTTTACCCATCATAATCAAACCTCCACGAGGACCACGCAACGTTTTATGTGTAGTGGTGGTAACAATATGGCAGTGTGGTAAAGGGTCATTCATCAACCCTTTGGCAATAAGACCTGCAGGATGAGAAATATCGGCTAATAAAATAGCTCCAACACTGTCGGCAATTACTCTGAAACGCTCAAAATCCATATCACGAGAATATGCCGAAGCACCTGCGATAATTAATTTTGGTTGTTCTTTTGTCGCTATTTCTTGAATTTTATCATAGTCTAATCTTCCCGTCTCTTTGTCAACACCATAAAAAGAAGGGGTATACAAACGTCCTGAAAAGTTTACGGGGGAACCGTGAGTTAAATGTCCTCCATGAGACAAATCAAAACCTAAAATTTTATCTCCAGGTTTAATACATGCGTGATAAACGGCTGTATTAGCTTGTGAACCAGAGTGCGGTTGTACGTTTGCGTATTCAGCTCCAAATAATTCTTTAGCTCTATCGATAGCAATTTGTTCTATAACATCCACCACTTCGCAACCGCCGTAGTATCTTTTTCCAGGATACCCTTCGGCATATTTATTGGTTAAAACAGAACCGGCTGCTTCCATTACTTCATCACTCACAAAATTCTCGGAAGCGATAAGTTCTAATCCGTGAATTTGTCTGTCTTGTTCCTCTAAAATAAGGTCAAAAATTTGTTCGTCGCGTTGCATTTCTTTGATTTTAATTAATTTGTGGCAAAAATACGAAAAAACGTTTGGTAAATTGTCAGATTATAATATATTTGATAAGTAATTCTTAACAAAATAATTAACAACGTTATGCCTATAACTGCTAATAATATCAATAGAAAATCGTGGCTAGAAGTACCTCTTGACAGTGATTTCCCAATTCAAAATATTCCTTTTGGCGTTTTTCTTACGAAAGAAAATGTTGTGACAGTAGGGACTCGAATTGGCGATTTCGCGATTGACCTGGGAGCTTTGCAACAATTGAATTACTTTGAGGGAATCGAATTAACGGATGATATGTTCCTGCAAGATACTTTGAATGACTTTATTTCTGACGGGAAAAAGACATGGCGATTGGTTCGAAATCGCATTGCCGATATTTTTGATGAAAAAAATCCAAAGTTACGCGATAACATAAAAGATAAAGATATTGTCATTTTTAAGATGAAAGATGTGGAAATGCAATTGCCTGTCTTAATTGGGGACTACACTGATTTTTATTCCAGCAAAGAGCATGCAACCAATGTTGGAAAATTGTTCCGCGACTCAGAAAACGCACTACTACCTAACTGGCTTCATATTCCTTTGGGATATCACGGGAGAAGTTCCACCATTATTCCTTCCGGAATTCCAGTAAATAGACCTATGGGTCAAACTTTGCCAAATGGGGAAACAACGCCCGTTTTCGGTCCTTCACGAATGATCGATTTTGAATTAGAAATTGCTTTTATTACTACTGATGCTAATGTTATGGGTGAAAATATTCCAATAAATGAAGCAGAAGATTATATATTCGGAATGGTTTTAATGAACGATTGGAGTGCTCGTGATATTCAAAAATGGGAAAGCGTGCCGCTTGGTCCGTTCTTATCAAAAAACTTTGCCACTTCAATTTCTCCTTGGATTATTACCATGGATGCTTTGGAACCTTTTAGAGCCAAGGGCCCAAAACAAGACCCTGCGCCTTTCCCCTATTTACAACAAAAAGGCAAACATAATTTTGATATAAATTTAGAAGTTTCTATACAAACCGAAAAAGGCAATGCAACCGTTGTTACCAGATCTAACTTTAAGTATATGTATTGGTCAATGAGCCAACAGTTAGCGCATCACACATCGAATGGATGCCGAGTAAACTCGGGAGACATGATGGGTTCAGGTACTATTTCAGGTCCCACTCCTGACAGCTTTGGATCTATGTTGGAATTAACTTGGGGAGGAAAAAATCCGATTAAACTAAATGATGGAACGGAGCGTAAGTTTATAAATGACGGAGACACTGTAATCATGAAAGGGTTTTGTAAAAACAATGGTGTAAGAATTGGATTTGGAGAAGTTTGCAGTAAATTACTTGCGCCCTTCGTGAGAAAATAAAAAAACATTGAATCAAAATTTTGTTACAAAAACACAAATTTAGCATTGTATTACAAAAATTAGTGTAGATTTGCGCCGATGAATAAACCAAGTTTACATATAACCGCTGCATCACGGATAAACAGACCTACGACTTCACCCGAAGTACGGATGCTATAACTATAGTTTCCAAAAAGTGTTTGTTTATTTTTATTCATTTTTCATTTTTCTTATTTTGAAATTACACCATTTATCCTTTGGATTACACCCTGAAAATAGTATTGTTTTCTATACATCAATTTATGCGGTAATTTGCGGTAAAATAAACAATTGCACTGTTTTTACAACACCAATAAACGCGCTATTTTTTAATTTAAAATTCAACTCTTGAAATGAATATCTCCATAGTTGTAACTCAGGAAAAACATTATAAATATTCGCAGGAAATATGCGAAACGATTGAATCATCCGCCCTATTAAGAGGAACCGGAATTGCAAAAAGAACACCAGCTTACATCCAAAAAAAGATGGAGCATAAAGATGCTGTCATTGCCTTAATTGGTGATAAATTTGCAGGATTTTGCTATATCGAAAGTTGGCAACACGGGAAGTTTGTGGCACATTCAGGATTGATAGTTCATCCTGATTACAGAAATTTAGGATTGGCCAAAAAAATAAAGTCATTTGTTTTTGATTATTCCTTAGAAAAATATCCGGATGCCAAAGTATTTGGAATCACAACTGGTTTGGCCGTAATGAAAATCAATTCGGACTTAGGATACAAACCGGTTCCGTTTTCCGAATTAACAACGGATCCAAGTTTTTGGTCTGGGTGCAAAACGTGTACCAATTTTGAAATTTTGAAAAGCAAAGACAATAAAATGTGCTTGTGTACCGGAATGCTCTATGATCCAAAAGAAAAACCGAAAGACCCACCAAAACATCCGTTTAATGTTCGGATTTGGAACCGATTAAAAGAAATAAAACAAACCCTATTCTTGAAAAAATAATACTCATCAAAGGAGAGGGAGTCAAGGAGAAAACAAATAAAAAACAATAATAAATAAATTTACCCTTTGCCAGTTTCGGCTCCCTCTCCTTTGGAGTGGGTTGGGGTGAGAAAAAAATAAATAAAATGAAAAAAGTAGTATTAGCCTATAGCGGAGGATTAGACACTTCTTATTGTCTAAAATATTTGAAAAACGAAAAAGGATACGAAGTTCACACCGTATTAATAAATACTGGCGGATTTGATGAAGCCGAGCTAACTGCAATCGAAGAAAGAGCATACGAATTAGGGAGTGCACAACATACAAACCTCTCTATTCTTGACAAATATTATGACAAAGCCATCAAGTATTTGATTTATGGAAATGTGTTAAAAAACAATACATATCCTTTATCTGTTAGTGCTGAGCGTGTTTTCCAAGCTATGGAAGCCATAAAATATGCCAAAAAAGTAGGTGCAAATGCAATTGCTCACGGAAGTACCGGTGCAGGAAATGACCAAATCCGTTTTGATTTGATTTTCCAAACCATCGCACCAGAAATTGAAATCATCACTCCTATTCGTGATTTGAAATTATCTCGTCAAGAAGAAGTGTCGTATTTACAATCGAATGGGGTTGAATATTCTTGGGAAAAAGCGCAATATTCCATCAACAAAGGATTGTGGGGAACCAGTGTTGGAGGTAAAGAAACGTTAACTTCCGGCCTTCCGCTACCAAGTGAAGCCTATCCATCGCAATTACAAAAAGAGGGTACGGAAAAAGTAACTTTAGAATTTGAAAAAGGGGAATTAGTTGCCGTAAATGGTATTAAAGACAAACCATCCAACAATATTGTTGCTCTTGAAAAACTGGCTAGTGCTTATGCAATCGGGAGAGATATTCACGTTGGCGATACCATCATCGGAATCAAAGGAAGAGTTGGTTTTGAAGCTGCAGCTCCTTTAATTATTATCAAAGCGCACCATTTATTGGAGAAACACACGCTTGGAAAATGGCAACAATACTGGAAAGAGCAACTAGGAAACTGGTATGGAATGTTGTTTCACGAAGGTCAATTTTTGGATCCCGTGATGAGAAACATCGAAACTTTCCTTGAAGACACCCAAAAAACAGTAAACGGGACAGTAACTGTTTCTTTGAAACCCTACCATTTTTCATTGGACGGAATCGAATCGGATAATGATTTGATGAATACCGGTTTTGGACAATATGGGGAAATGAACAATGCCTGGACATCGGATGATGCTAAAGGATTTATCAAGATTTTAGGGAATGCCCAAAACATATTTTCATCGGTAAACAACGAAACTTACGAGTAAATAATCATTTCTTTTCAAACCATTAAGATAATTAAGTTTCATTAAGCTTAATGTTCCTTAATTATCTTAATGGTTCAAATAAATTTTTAAAATTATGATTAACATTGGAATAATTGGCGGTTCAGGTTACACGGCTGGCGAACTCATCAGAATATT